>CAXICP010000037.1:0-14042 GCA_964022595.1 uncultured Salipiger sp. | reverse complement strand
CGAGGCCACGGGCGCGGCGCTGTACTATCTGGTGCATTCGACGCTGGGCGCGGCGGCGCTGTTCCTTGTCATCGACCTTGTCCTGACCCGCCGCGCCGGAGACGCGCTGAGCGCGCAGCCTGCCACGGTGCAGAACGGCCTGCTGGCGGCGCTGTTTTTCGGCGCGGCCATCGCCGTGGCCGGGATGCCGCCGCTTAGCGGGTTCCTGGGCAAGCTTCTGGTTCTGGACGCGCTGTCCTATCACCCGCTCGCGGCCTGGATCTGGGCGCTGGTGCTGGGCGGATCGCTTCTGACCATCGTCGGCTTTGCCCGGGCGGGAAGCGTGCTGTTCTGGAAATCCACCGCGCCGGGCCTCGCCCTGCCAAAGGACGAAACGCCGCCCGAAGACGCGCCCGTCCCCGAAGCCGTCACGCCCGCGCAGGCCGCCCCCGCGATCGCCGCGCTGGTGGCGCTGGGGGCGCTGACCGTGTTCGCCGGGCCGGTGATGCGCTACACTCAGGCCACCGCCGCGCAGCTTTACGACCCCGCCCCCTATGTCGACGCGGTGCTGGTGAACCAGCCGGCCACCAAGGCCCTGACGCAAGAGGACCACTAAGCCATGCTGCGCCGCTTTCTTCCGCATCCGCTGCTGACCGTGATCCTGACCATCATCTGGCTGATGCTGGTCAACAAGGTGACGCTGGGCAACCTGTTCCTGGGCGCGGTTCTGGGCGTGGTGATCCCCGCCTTCACCGCGCCCTACTGGCCCAACCGCCCCAAGCTGGGCGCGCCGCTGAAGATGGTGGAATATGCCTTCATCGTGCTGTGGGACATCGTCATTGCCAACCTGACCGTTGCGCGGATCGTGCTGTTCATGCCGGTGCGCGACATCCGTTCGCAATGGGTCGTGCTGCCGCTTGACCTGACCTCGCCCGAGGCGATCACCGCGCTGGCTGGCACCATCACCATGACGCCGGGCACCGTGTCGGCAACGCTAAGTTCCGACGGGGGGGCCTTGCTGATCCACTGTCTGCACAACGACGATCCAAAGGCGGTCTGCCACGAGATCAAGCACCGCTACGAACGCCGGCTCAAGGAGATTTTCGAATGATCACCTACGCGCTGATCTTTGCCATGGGCTGTTTCGGGTTCGGCCTGCTTGCCACCCTGTGGAAGCTGGTGACAGGCCCGCAGGCCGCCGACCGGATCATGGCGCTGGACACCATGGTCATCAACTTCATCGCGCTGATGGTGCTTTACGGGGTCTGGCAGGGCACGCCGATCTATTTCGAGGCCTCGATGCTGATCGCCATGGTCGGCTTTGTGTCCACCGTCGCCTTCTGCCGCTTCGTGCTGCGCGGCAACATCATCGAATAACGGAGCATCGCATGGATCTTTCCCCCGGGCTTCTGGCCGAGATCGTCATATCGGTGTTCTTCGTCATCGGCGGGGTGTTCGGCCTTGTCGGGGGCATCGGGCTGCTCAAGCTCAAGGACACGATGCAACGGCTGCACGCGCCCACCAAGGCCACGACGGTCGGGGTGGGGGGCTGCCTGATCGGGTCGATGCTGTATTACCTGCTAATCGACGGGCGCATGTCGTTCCACGAACTGCTGATCGCGGTGTTCCTGTTCCTGACGGCGCCGATCACCGCCAATTTCATCGCCAAGGCGTGGCTTGCGACGAACCTGCGCCCCAAGGACCTGCCGCCCACCGACCGGCCCTACGGCTGGGCCGTCTATGACGATCCGCCGGGGGTCGACGCGAACGAATAAGGCCCCTAGGCGGGGCCGGTCTGCGCAAGCTCGCGCGGGATGACGAAGGCGGCGGCGCGCCCGGTGCCGGGGGCAAGCGCGGCCCAGTCTTCGATGGGGAATTCCGCGATCAGGGTGGCGCCGGTGGGGTAATCATCGAACCTTGGGTGGCGCGGAGCCTCGGCCAGGATCTCCTGCGCGAAGGCCGCGATCCCGGGGTTGTGGCCCAGCAGGATCACGGTTTCGCCCTGCGCGGCGCGCAGGCATGTCAGGATCGCCTGCGGCTCGGCATGGTACAGGCGCGGATCAAACCGGGCGGAAACACCAAGGTCAAGGCGGTCAAGCGTCTCACGCGTGCGCAGGGCGGTCGAACATAACGCCCCGTCGGGGGCGATACCCGCGTCGCGCAACCAGTGCCCAAGCGCGGCGGCGCTGCGGCGCCCGCGCGGATTGAGCGGGCGGTCGTGATCCGCCACTCCGGTGGCCCACTCCGACTTGGCGTGGCGCATGAGAACCAGTCGTTTCATCGCGGCTCCTTCAGGTGGCGCGCCGTCAGCCCGGGTCGCGCACCGGCGGCAGCGCGGCCGAGCGGATCAGCGACCCTGCGCCCAGCTCGGTGAACAGTTCCAGCAGGCAGGCGTTGGGCACGCGCCCGTCCAGGATCACGACGGCGCGCACGCCGTCCTCGATCGCCTTCAGCGCGGTTTCGGTCTTGGGGATCATGCCGCCCGCGATGGTGCCATCGGCGATCATGGCGCGGACCTCTTCGGGGGTCATGGATGTGACCACCTCGCCCGAGGCGTTCTTGACGCCGGTCACATCGGTCAGCAGCAGCAGGCGGTCGGCGCGCAGCGCGCCCGCGATGGCCCCGGCGGCGGTGTCGCCGTTCACGTTGTAGGTTTCGGTGACGTTGCGGCCCGTCGCAACCGGGGCGACGACCGGGATGATCCCGGCGGCGAAAAGGTCGCGCAGCACCTGCACGTTCATCTCGACCGGCCTGCCGACGAAACCCAGTTCGGGATCGTCGGGTTCGCACACGATCAGATCGTCATCCTTGCCCGACAGGCCGACGGCGCGCCCGCCTTCATCCATGATGGCCTGCACGATGCGCTTGTTGACCAGCCCGGTAAGCACCATTTCGACCACCTCGATGGTGGCCTTGTCGGTGACGCGCTTGCCGCGCACGAAGCGGCTTTCGATGTTCAGCCGCCCCAGCATGTCGTTGATCATCGGGCCGCCGCCATGCACCACGACCGGGTTCAGGCCGACCTGCCGCATCAGCACGATATCGCGCGCGAATTCGGCCATGGCATCATCGTCGCCCATGGCGTTGCCGCCGAACTTCACGACCACGACCGAACCGGTATAGCGCTGAAGAAACGGAAGTGCTTCGCTGAGCGTGCGGGCGGTGGCGATCCAGTCCTGGTCCATCTTCTGCTTTCTCATCCGGTGGCATCCTTCCGATGCGGTCGTTCTGCGTTCCCCTGTGTCCGAAATGCGCCGCCCGGGCGCAAGATCTTTCGTACCAGGGGCGGTTTCCCGGCGCCGCGCGCCGGAACATCCCCGGCCCGGGTCAGGCCAGTCCGGCGATGATGGCGCGCAGCGTGGGGATGCCTTCGCCCTTTTCGGAACTGGTCAGCACGATCTCGGGGTAGGCGGCGGGGTGCTTGGCAAGCTTTTCGCGAACCTGCGCCAGCACCTTGTCGCGTTCGGATTCCTTGATCTTGTCGATCTTGGTCAGCACGGTCTGGAAGGTCACGGCGGACCGGTCGAGCAGGGACATGATTTCCTCGTCCACTGCCTTGATGCCGTGGCGGGCATCGACCAGCACGAAGGCCCGGCGCAACGAGGCGCGCCCCGACAGGTACTGCTTGAGCAGCCGCTGCCATTTTTCGACAACCGCCAGCGGCGCGTTGGCAAAGCCATAGCCGGGCAGGTCGACCAGGTAGCCGGTGTCGCCAAGGGTGAAATAGTTGATTTCTTGCGTGCGGCCCGGCGTGTTCGATGCGCGCGCGATGCCCTTGCGCCCCGTCAGCGCGTTGATCAGGCTGGATTTCCCGACGTTGGATCGGCCGGCAAAGCAGACCTCGGCGCGGTCATCGGGCGGCAGGCCATCCATCGCGACGACCCCCTTCAGGAAATCGACCGGGCCGGCGAAAAGCTTGCGGCCGGTTTCGCGCATCGCGTCGTCGGGTTCTTCGGCAAGCGGGAAGGGCAGGTTTGTCATGGGATGAAGACCTCGTTTCCGATGCAGAGCGTGCGACCTTCGACGACCTTGGCATAAACGCCGAAATCGCGGTGGCCGAATGTTGTGTGCAGGGCGCGGACCGGCTGCGCGTCGCGCTCGCCGGTCAGGGGGCTGGCCTCGGTCGCGCGGCACCTTTCGATGCGGGCGGTGATCTCGACCCGAACGGGGCCGATGGTCAGCCGCTTTCCGATCCAGCCGAATTCTTCCCAAGGGGCAAGCCCGTCAAGGACAAGGTTGCCGCGAAACCTGTCGATTTCAAGCGCCTGGCCCACGGCGGCGGACAGCGCCGCGAGGCTGGCAAGGTTAAGGATCGACAGCTCGGCGCGCCCGTTGTCACCCATGCCCTGGCGCGGGGCGGGGACAAGGTCGCGCGGCGCGGGGCTGGTCGCGGGCCACAGGGGGCGCACCCAGTCGATCAGCGCGGGGCCATCGGTGCGCGGATCGATCATCAGCGCGCCGGTGTCGGGGTGGGACAGCGCGATGCGCCCCGCGTCGTCCGTCCGGGCGCGGATCTGCGCCGGTTTCGGCCCGTTCGCGACCACCAGAAAGTTGCCGCGGGCCTGCCAGCCCGCCACATCCGCAGCGCCCATATGGCGAAGCGCCCACGCCCGGTCATGGGGCATGGGCGCTTCGGGTGCCAGCGTCACCGTATCAAGGGGTTCGGTTCCGATCCCCTTGATCGGATAGCGCCGGATCTGGGCCAGACGCGCCGTCATTTTTCCTTGGGCGTCTTCTTGAAGCCGGACTTGATGTTGCCGAAGATGTCCGGCTTGTACCCCTGGCTGCGCATGATCAGGTACTGCTGCGTGAAGGTGATCGTGTTGTTGGTGATCCAGTACACCACCAGCCCGCTGGCAAAGCCGCCAAGCATGAACATGAACACCCAAGGCATCCAGGCAAAGATCATCTTCTGCGTGGGATCGGCCGGAGCCGGGTTCAGCTTTTGCTGCAGGAACATCGAGATGCCCAGCAGGATCGGCAGGATGCCCACGAAGACCAGCGCCAGCGTGCTGCCCGGCTCGGGCGCGGCCCAGGGCAGCAGGCCGAACAGGTTGAACAGCGACGTGGGGTCCGGCGTGCTCAGGTCCTGGAAGGGGCCGAACCAGGGCGCCTGGCGCAGTTCGAAGGCAACGAAGATCACCTTGTAGAGCGAGAAGAAGATGGGGATCTGCAGCAGGATCGGCAGGCAGCCCGAAGCCGGGTTCACCTTTTCCTTCTTGTAAAGCGCCATCATCTCTTGCTGAAGCTTCTGACGGTCGTCGCCGGCGCGTTCCTTGAGCTTTTCCATCTCGGGCTGAAGCTCTTTCATCTTCGCCATCGAGACATAGGATTTGTAGGCAAGCGGGAACAGGATCGCCTTGAGGATGACGGTCAGCGCGATGATCGACCAGCCCATGTTGCCGATGATCTGGTGCAGATGGTGCAGCAGCCAGAAGATCGGCTTGGTCAGGAAGAAGAACCAGCCCCAGTCGATCGAATCGATGAAACGGTCGACGCCGGCGTCCTCGTAATCGCGGATCGTCTCGTATTCCTTGGCGCCGGTGAACAGCTGGGTGGTGACCTCGGCGGTTTCCCCGGGGGCCAGCGTTACGGTCGGCTGCACCGCTTCGGTCTGGAAGATGTCGCGGGTCTCGTCGTATTTCGCGACCTGCTTGAACGGCCCCGACGACGGGATAAGCGTGGTCATCCAGTAATGGTCGGTAAAGCCGATCCAGCCGTCCTGCGTGACCTGCGTGACCTCGGCGCGGGCGCCTTCGCTGGCCAGTACGTCCATGTCGGGCATGTCGCCGTAGTCGATTTCGTTCAGCTTGCCGTCGGCCATGGCGACGACGCCTTCGTGCAGGACGAAGAACTTCTTGCGGTCGGCCGGCTCGCCGTGGCGGGCGACCACGCCGTAGGGGGCGGCGGACACCGCGGCGTCGCCGGCGTTTTCGACCGACTGCGTCACGGTGAACATGAAGTTGTCATCGACGCTGACGGTGCGGCGGAAGATCAGCCCGGTGGGGCTGTCCCAGCGCAGCGTGACCGGCGCGCCCGAGGTCAGGGTTTCGCCCTGCTCGACGGTCCAGCGGGTGTTCGGGCCGGGCACATCCGCGCCGCCAAGGCCAGAGCCGGGGGCCCAGCCGAACAGCGCGTAATAGGAATGCCCCGTGCCGACCGGTTCAAGGATCTGCACATTGGGCGAATCGTCATCGAGGCTGACGGTGTAATCCTTGAGCACAAGGTCATCGATGCGCCCGCCGCTAAGCGAGATCGACCCCGAAAGCCGCTGCGTGTCGATGGGAAGGCGCGGCGCGTCCGAAGCGGTTTCGGTGCCGGCGGCGCCCTGCGTCGCCGTGGTCGTGCCGCTGCCCGGCGCGATGGCGGGGGTCGCTGCGGTGTCGCCCGTGACGGGCTGCACGGCGGCGGGTTCCGCCTGGTCCTGCGCCTGCTCTTCGGGGGGCGGGAAAAGCAGGAACCAGATGAGGATCACGACGAAGCTCAGCCCGGTTGCCATGAGCAGGTTCTTGTTCTGATCGTCCATGCGAAACCGCCGCCCTGTCCTTGGAAAGTCACCGCCGGGTTCAACAGGCAGGGCCTGCAAAGGTCAAGCCGATTCCGGGGTGATTCGGGCTTTTGTGACCGTAAGGGGAAAGCGCCCGGCGCACGCGTCAGCCCGCGCCGCGCCCCAGTTTTTGCGCGCTGGCGATGCGTTCGGCGTGCCGGCCGGCCCATTCGGCAAGCTGATCGGCGGGCATCGGGCGGGCGATGCCGAAGCCCTGCACATGGTCGCAGCCCAGCTGCGACAGCAGCGCGTGCTCGGCCACGCTTTCGACGCCTTCGGCCACGGTTTCCAGCCCCAGCCGGTCGGCAAGCCCCAGCACCGCCGCCAACATGCGTCGCTGGTCTTCGTCGCGATCGACGCGGGTGACGAAGCTGCGGTCGATCTTGAGCCGGTGAACCGTGAACCGGCTGAGCGCGGTGATCGACGCATGCCCGGTGCCGAAATCGTCCAGATCGATCTGGCAGCCAAGCTGCGACAGGCCCACGATATTGCGCGCGGTGACCCCTTGCGGGCTGTCGGCGATCACCGTTTCCAGCACCTCGACCCCAAGGCGCGAGGCGGGCATCCCGAACCGGTCCAGTTCCCACTTGATGCGATCCACCAGATGCGGGCTGCGCAGTTCGATGTCGGAAAAATTCACGCTGACCTTGGGAATGCCGACATTGGCCGCGTCCCATTCACGCAGCGCGGTCAGGCTGTGTTGCAGCATCACCTCGCTCAGGCGGTCCAGGTGCCCGGCGGCTTCCAGCGCGCCGAGGAATTCCATGGGCGGCACGATTCCCCGTTCGGGGTGAATCCAGCGCGCCAGCGCCTCGACCCCGGTGATGCGCCCGGTCGATGTGCACAGCTGGGGCTGAAACCAGGGCTGGATCTGCCCCTTGGTAAGTGCCTTTTCGACCTCGTCCAGCAGCGATTTGCGCGCCCGGCGCTCGGCCCGCATGCTGTCGGACCAGGCGCGGATCGCCGAGGGCCCGTGGGCGAGCGCCTCGGTCAGCGCGATCTGCGCGGCCTCGACCAGCTGCGCGCCGCTTGGCTCGCCCGGCAGGCGCGGCGAGCCGCAAAAGCCGACCGATACCGACAGGTAATGCGTGCCGGTTTCGTAGCTTACCGGTTCTTCCAGCGTGCTTTGCACCCGGTCGGCCAGCGTCAGCAGCGCCTCGAGATCCAGTCGCGCGGCGGGGGCGATCAGCACCATGAACCGCGAATCCGCGATCCGGACCACCCGGTCGCCCCGGCGCATCAGGCCCCGAAGCCGTTTCAGAAGCGTGCCGCGCAGGGCATGGGCCGCCTCGTCGCCATTGCGCCGCGCCACGTTGTCGAGCCCTTCGGCTTCGACCATCAGGCAGGCGGTGGCCAGCTTGGACGACAGCGCGCGGTCCAGCACCTGCTGGGCCAGATGCGGCGCCGAGGCCCCGTCGATCAGGTCAGGCATGGGGATGTCCGTGTCGCGCCGGGTGCCGGGGCCGCTGGCGATTCCGTAAAGCGCCGGAAGCCCGAGCGCGACGGCGATCAACGTCATTTCCCCGCCAAGCCAGAAGCCGGCAAGGGACAGGGCAGGAAGGAACGCAAGCATATGCGCGCCGCCAAGCCACCCCGAGACCTGTGCCCGGCGCCGGTGGAACCCTGCCCTTAGCGTCGATTTCATTGCCTGCCCTTTCCTTGAGGCATTCCCAGGAAACACGACTAGAACAATGAGGTAACCCCGGTCTTAACGCGGCCGGGCAATGTCGCGTTTTTGCCACTTTTTGCGCCATTGCCGCTGCGGCACCCCGCCTCGCGGCCCCTGCCGGCGGCGCGCTCTTGGGCGTTGATTGCCCTCTTCCCACCGGGCGGGGATTGGCCTATGCCCCGGGCATGCTCAAGGATCTTGACGATATCCATCCGCTCTTTCACGGCGCTCCGAAAAGCACCGAATTCAGGAAGCTGCGCAAACGCATCGTGCAGCACGCGCGCGAGGCGGTGGACCAGTATGGCATGGTCGAACGGCGCAAGGACGGCACCACCCCGAAATGGCTTGTGTGCCTGTCGGGGGGCAAGGACAGCTATACCCTGCTTGCCGTGCTGCACGAGCTGAAGTGGCGCGGATTGCTGCCCGTGGACCTGCTGGCGTGCAACCTTGACCAGGGGCAGCCGGGGTTTCCCGCGACGGTCCTGCCCGAGTTCCTGGAAAAGATGGGCGTTCCGCACCGGATCGAATACCAGGACACCTATTCCATCGTCGTCGACAAGGTGCCCCAGGGGCGGACCTATTGCGCGCTGTGCTCGCGGCTGCGCCGTGGCAACCTGTACCGCATCGCCCGCGAGGAAGGCTGCACGGCCGTCGTGCTTGGCCATCACCGCGACGACATTCTGGAAACGTTCTTCATGAACCTCTTTCACGGCGGACGCCTTGCGACGATGCCGCCCAAGCTGGTCAACGAAGAGGGCGATCTTTTCGTCCTGCGCCCGCTTGCCCACGTGGCCGAGCAGGATTGCGAGCGATTCGCCCGCGCGATGAATTACCCGATCATCCCGTGCGACCTTTGCGGCAGCCAGGACGGGCTGCAGCGCCAGCAGGTCAAGCAGATCCTGGATGGCTGGGAAAAGAACAGCCCCGGGCGCCGGCAGGTCATGTTCCGTTCGTTGATGAACGCGCGCCCGTCGCATCTGCTGGACCCGGCGCTGTGGGATTTTGCCGGGCTTGCGCTGCGGGATTCCGGCCCGTCAAAGGGCAAGGTCGACGCCGATCCTGAACCGCCCATCCTGAATCGCCTGTAAGGTCGCGCCGTCAGGGGGCGACAAGGCCCGGGGGCGAGGCGGGCATCGTCAGGGTAAAGGTGGTGCCGTCGTCTTCGGACGAGACCACGTCGATGCGCCCGTGGTGCGCCTTGGCGATCTCGGACGCGATATAAAGCCCCAGGCCCAGCCCGTTGGAATTCGACCTGCTGCCCCCGCGCGCGAAGGGCATGAACAGCGAGGCGCGAATCTGCTCGGGAATCGGTGGCCCCTGGTTGGTGACCGCGATGCGCAGCATGCCGTCATCCAGTGAGGCGACAACCCGGATCGGATCGTCCTGAGACCCGTGCGTGACGGCGTTTCCAAGCAGGTTCGACAGCAGCTGCCCCAGCCTTTGCGGATCGGCGTGAACCTGCGCCGGCAGGTCGATGTCGCAATCGACCGGCTGGGCGGCGACCTGCGCGATCTCGCTTACGACATTGTGCAGCACCGGGCCCAGATCGACGCCGCGCGGGGACTCCAGCTGGATGCCCGCCCCCAGCCGGCCGCGGGCAAAATCCATCAGGTTGGTGATGATCTGGCTGGCCCGGGTCAGCGATCGCTGCATTTCGGGGACCAGCGCCTCGATCTGCGATTCGGAAAACCCCCGCCGGTTCAGCAGGCGCAGGCCCGACGACACGGCGGCGATCGGGTTGCGCAGGTCATGCCCCACCACCGCGATGAATTCCTCACGCAGGCGGGCGGTGTCGCGTTCGGTGGCCAGCGCGGCGCGCCCGGCCTCAAGCTCTTCCTGGCGGTCCAGTTCCAGCGCGATCAGCTGGGCGAACAGCTGAAAGTATTTCGCGGTCGTGGGGCCAAGATCGCGCGGCGAGGGGTCGATGCCGCACAGCGTGCCCCAGAAGCTGCCATCGGTCCGGATGACCGGCACCGAGATGTAGCTCTTGAACCCGTAGCGGCGCGGCGTGTCATGGTCGCGGTACTGGGCGCTTGCGTCGACATCGGGAATCACGATGATCTTCTGACAGGCGCGCACTTCCTGGCAGATGGTCGATCCCACCTCCAGCTCGTCCCCCGGAAGAAGGCCGAAATTCACGTAATCCAGCGAGGCGCAGGTGATCCAGCGATCCTCGGTCACCCGGGCGACGGCGGTAAAGCCCATCCCGGTGGTTTCGCGGCATACGTCAAGGATCAGGGGGACCTCGGGGATCCTGCTGATCTTCCGAATATCCTGCCGATGGGAATCACTGTCAGATAGCATCAAATCGCCCGCGCTGGTCTTGGGCTAAGCGTAAGCATCGGGCGGGGGGAAGGCAAACCGTTCGGTATCGGGGCTTTGGCACATGCTTGCCGAAAAGCGGATCACCCCCAATTGGGTTTGAGCCTAATAAACGGTCGTGCGATGGGGTGCACCCGCTGGGGCAAAGCTGACGCGGCCAGAGCGCAAACTGATTGGCACCAAAATGCTGACGTAAAATTCGAAGAAGGAGGGAGGTTTTGTAAACCCATGTCTTTGCACGGGTTTATTGGTGCCCAGGAGAGGACTCGAACCTCCACGGCCTTGCGGCCACTGGCACCTGAAGCCAGCGCGTCTACCATTCCGCCACCTGGGCACAGGTGGTGAAGCAGGCGTTTAAAGTTGGTAACGCAGAGTGTCAACGGACTTTTTCGAATTGTTTTCGCTCTTTTTGCCCGCCACCTTGTCGTGCCCTTCGGCGGGCTGTATCCAAGGCCTGTCACCTGCACGATAGGAGCCGGCAAGATGAGCAAACTCGTCACGATCTACGGGGGGTCCGGATTTGTGGGGCGCCATGTCGCGCGGCGGATGGCCAAGCTTGGGTGGCGCGTCCGGGTCGCCGTGCGGCGCCCGAATGAGGCGCTTTTCGTCAAGGCTTACGGGGCCGTTGGTCAGGTCGAGCCGGTGCAGTGCAACATCCGCGACGACGCATCCGTGCGCGCGGTGATGCAGGGCGCCGATGCGGCAGTGAACTGCGTTGGCACCTTCGATGCCACGGGCAGGAACAGTTTCCAGGCGATCCAGAACGAGGGGGCAGATCGCATCGCGCGCATCGCCGCCGAAGAAGGCGTCGCCCGGCTGGTGCAGATTTCCGCCATCGGTGCTGATGAACACAGCGACAGCGGATATGCCCGCAGCAAGGCGCAGGGCGAGCAGGCCGTTCTGGCCCATATGCTCGGTGCGGTGATCCTGCGCCCTTCGGTGATCTTCGGGCCCGAAGACAGCTTCTTCAACCGGTTTGCCGGCATGACGCGCATGGGCCCTGTGCTGCCCCTGGTGGGGGCGGACACGAAGTTCCAGCCGGTCTATGTGGATGACGTGGCCCATGCGGCCGTTCTTGGCGCGACCGGCGATGCCGCGCCGGGGGTCTACGAGCTTGGCGGGCCGGACGTCGACAGCTTCCGAGAGCTCATCGCGCAGATGCTCAAGGTGATTCACCGTCGCCGGGCCATCGTCAACATTCCCTTCGGGATCGCGTCTGTCATGGGGCGCGTGTTCGAAACCGCCTCAACCCTGACCGGGGGCCTTGTGCCGGCGCAGATCACCCGCGACCAGGTGGCAAGCCTGAAAACCGACAACGTGGTGTCCGACGGGGCCAAGGGGTTTGCCGATCTTGGCATCACCCCGACATCGCTGGAAGCGGTGCTGCCCGATTACCTTTGGCGGTTCCGGCCGTCGGGGCAGTACCACGACATCAAGCAATCCTCGCGGCAGATGCGGGCCGACTGACGGCTTGCGCCGTGGCCGGGCAGCCTAGGCCGGTGTCTGCTGGTGCAACATGGCGAAATGCCTGCGGTTGACGCAGGTGCGCGGGGTGTCGCGCGGCGGCTGGGCAGCCTGGTCCAGCCAGCGCCCGCATCCGTCCGCCCAGGGGCAAGCCCGGCAGCGCTGCACCATGTCCGCCCAGGCCTGCTGGGTCAGGGCGCCGTCGCTTGTTGCGGCGACAAGGTCGGTGCCGGTGGCGCGGGCCATGCGGATGACCCGCCAGTAATGGACAGTGACATCGCCAAGCGGCCTTGGCCGGGGCGAAACATGGGCAAGGCGCAGATCGCGCATCCGGGGTTCGTGGTGCGGCGTGATGGGCATGGCTTAATTCCCCCGTGTCGGGCGTGGCGAAGGATCATGCGGATTTCCTAGCATCGCGGGGCGGGAACGCCCTTGATGCAGGTCAAGCTAGCGCGCGGCGTAGGCCTGCGCGGTGCGGCGCACGATGTCCACCCGAGCGGCGTTGGGCGGGTGCGAGCCAAGGAAGCGGTCGCCGGGGTCGGGAATGCGGGCAAAGAATTCGGCGCCGCGCAGCGGATCGAACCCCGCCTTGATCGTGATGATCGTGCCAAGCTGGTCGGCTTGCAGCTCGTATTCCTTGGAAAAGGTGCGCGCGCCGACCGATGCGCCGAATTCCTCGGCCGAGCGGACCGCCGCGGCATCCGCGCCGGACATGGCGGCGAGGCCGGAAAAGATGATCGCGCCGACGGCGGCGTCTTCTTCGACGCGGGCAAGATGGCCCAGGATGTGATGCGCTGATTCGTGGCTCATGACGAAGGCCAGCTCGTCGGCGTTTTCGACCGAGGCGATCATCGCAAGGTTGAAGGCAAGAATCGGCCTGCCCTGGCTGTCGAGCGTCTGGAAGGCGTTCGGTTCGGACGCCGGGCGGTCGTCGATCACGATAAGATAGTCGCAGTTCAGCCGGGTGGTCGTGCGCCGGCACTGATCCTCGGCCACCGGCTCGACCGTGCTGGCCACGGCGATGAACTGCCGGGTGGCCCGCTCGGCGCGCTCGCGGACGGGGCTGGCCGGGGTGGGATTGCCCGGCGTGACAGCAACCGGCACGGCCTCGCAGGCGGCAAGCAGAAGAAGGATCAGCGGCAGGATTCGGCGCATGGGAGGGGCGGCCTTGTTCGGGGAATCTGTGCCCCGACCATAGGCCCGCCCGCCCGGCGGCGCCAGATGCGCCGGCGGCGCGCGGTGCAATTCGGGGATAGGCAGCGGGCCGCCAAGCCGTTAGAGTCAGGGACATGTTCAGCATCGAGCACGAATTCGACGCGACGGTCGTCACCCTTGTGGACGAAGGCGCAGCGCCCTTGCAGGAAGACGTCATCGTCTCCGGGTTCGAGGAATGCGTGACCGTCGAACAATACGATGCGCGCACCGACCGGGTCCACCGCATCACGCTGTCGATGACGCAGATGCGCGACCTTGCCGCCGCGCTGTCACTGCCCGAAGGCGTCTACGTGCGCAGCGAAACCGACTGACGCCTAGGGGTCTATCTGGAACAGCTTGTCGCGCGCGGTTGCGCCGCGCAGCAGGGTCAGCCGGGATTTCGGCACCCCCAGCGCCTTTGCCAGAAGCTTGACGACCGCGGCATTGGCCTTGCCGTTCTCGGGCGCGGTGGTGACAAGAACCTTCAGCGCGCCGTCTTCGACCTTGATCTCGTTGCGCGAGGCACGGGGCGTGACGCGCAGCGCCAAGGTGGTGCCGGGACGGGCAAGATGGGCAAGGGGCGCGCTGGCCATGGGTGGCTCCGGCTTCGGGCGGGATCGGGGTAGCAGGGCGGGGCGCGCGCGGCAATGCAAGAGGTTGATTCCTCTTCATCGAAGGCTGACATAGGGGCAGAGCTTCCGAAGGAGACGCGCATGCCCGATCCCAACCCCGCCGCAATGGATTTCCTGCTGGGCCGGCGGTCGCGCCCGGCCAAGACGCTGGCGGGCCCCGCGCCGGATCGCGAGGCGCTTTTGCCGATCCTGACGGCGGCGGCGCGCACGCCCGATCATGGCAAGCTGGAACCGT
>CAXICP010000036.1:0-14044 GCA_964022595.1 uncultured Salipiger sp. | reverse complement strand
GCCGACCCGATCCCGCAAAGCCAGATCTGGGCCAACATCAAGATCGCCATCGGCGGCGGCATCAACGAGCCGCGCGATGCCATGGCCACGGTGGTCTACGGGCTGCTGACCAACCCCGATCAGTTCGACGCGGTCAAGGCGCAGGGCAACTGGGGCCAGGCGTTCGAAGAGGGCATCCGCTGGGTCGCCCCTATTCAGGCCAGCTCGCGGTTGGTGATGGACGACACGGAAATCCGCGGCTTCGTCATCCCCAAGGGCGACACGGTGATGACCATCCAGGCGTCGTCGAACCGCGACGAGGATCTGTTTGAAGATGGCGAATCCTTCAACATGTTCCGCGACAGGAACCCGCATCAGGCCTTCGGGTCGGGGCCGCATCACTGCGCCGGGGCACATGTGTCGCGCCGCACGGTGGGCGCGATCCTGCTGCCGATGCTGTTCGAACGCTTCCCCAACATGACCCTGCCCGACCCGGACGCGGTGCAGTGGCGCGGCTTCGGCTTTCGCGGGCCGATCAACATGCCGGTGCGGCTGGGCTGAGCGGGGGAACTTGCCTGTTGACAGATCAACCGGCTTTGCTAGAGTAGAAACAAGTTGATATATCAACTAGGGCAGCCGGAGGAGGGCGCGCCCGTCCAAGGGAGGACATCATGAAACCATCACTGGCCGTGGCGCTTGTCGCCACGATCGCAAGCCTTGCCGCCGGCGCATCCGCCGACACCATCAAGGTCGGCGTCATCGCGCCGTTCTCGGGGCCCTTCGCGCTTTACGGCACCCAGTACCAGCAGGCGATCGAAGCTTACCGCGCCCAGCACGGCACCAGCGCGGGCGAGCACGAGATCGAATTCATCTACAAGGATTCCGGCGGGGTGAACCCGGACCAGTCGCGCAGCCTGGCGCAGGAACTGCTGATCCGCGAGCGGGTCGACTACCTTGCCGGGTTCACCTTTACCCCCAACGCACTGGCCGTCGCGCCGCTGATCGAACAGTCGCAGACGCCGGCGGTGATCTTCAACGCGGCCACCTCTTCGATCAACCGCGACAGCGACTTCTTCCTGCGCACCAGCTTCACGCTGTGGCAGGTGTCGGCGCCCACCGCCGACTGGGCCTATGACCAGGGCATCCGCACCGTCATCACCACCGTCGCCGACTACGGCCCCGGCATCGACGCGGAAACCGGGTTCAAGGCCGCGTTCGAGGCGCGCGGCGGGCAGGTGCTGGACAGCATCCGCATGCCGCTAAGCACCACCGATTTCACGCCCTTCCTGCAAAGCGTGCGCGCCGCCGATCCGGACGCGGTGTTCGTGTTCGTGCCCGGCGGGCCGACCACCTTTGCCTATACCAAGACCTACAACGAAAACGGGCTGCGCGAGGCGGGGATCGAATTTCTCGGCACCGCCGAAACCGAGGAAAGCAACCTGCAATCGCTGGGCGATGCGGCCATCGGCCTGAACACCGCCTACCACTATTCCGCCGCGCATGATTCCGACATGAACCGCGCCTTCCTGGCCGAGATCGCCAAGCTTGACGATCCCGCCCCGGTGAACTGGGCGTCGGTCGGGGCCTATGACGGCGTGCACCTGATCTATGAAATGGTCGAAGCCGCCGGCAGCGACGGGCCCGCAGCGGTCGAACACGCCAAGGGGCTGGAATGGGAAAGCCCGCGCGGCCCGCTCAAGATGGACCCCGACAGCCGGACCATCATCCAGAACGTCTATCACCGCGTGGTCGAACGCAACGCCGAAACCGGCCTGCTGGAAAACGTGGAAACCGGCGTGATCGCCACCGTCGGCGATCTGGGCTGGGACAAGTGATCCCGCGCGCGGGCGGCCCGGCTGCCCGCGCCTGACCATCGGTCACAAGGAACCCCAATGGGACTTTTGCTGAATATCGCCGTGGACGGGATCGCCTACGGCATGATCCTGTTCATGATCGCGGTCGGCCTGTCGGTGACGATGGGGCTGATGCGGGTGGTGAATCTTGCGCATGGGGGCTTTGCCCTGATCGGGGGCACGCTGGCGCATTGGCTGGGCGCCGACCTTGGGCTTGGTTTCTGGCCGATGCTGATCGGAGCGTTGGCGGGCACCGTCGCCATCGCGCTGCCGCTGGAACGGTTGCTGTACCGGCGCATCTACGGCTTCGGCGAGCTTCAGCAGGTGCTGGCCACCATCGGGCTGACCTTTTTGATGATCGCGACGGTCAACTGGTGGCAGGGCTCGGCGCTGTTGCAGGTGCCGCTGCCCGAGGCGCTGGGGCGGCCGGTCGACCTTGGGTTTCGCACGCTGCCCGCGCATCGCATCGTGGTGATCGGCCTTGGGCTTGCGGTGATCGTGGGGCTGTACCTGCTGCTGGACCGCACGCGGTTCGGGGTGCGGCTGCGCGCGGCGGTGGACAACCGCGCCATCGCGTCGGCCCATGGCATCAACACCGACCGCATCTACATGGCGACCTTTGGCCTTGGCGCCGCGCTGGCCGCGCTTGGCGGGATCATGGGCGCCGAGCTGCTGCCGATCGAGGCGTTCTATCCGCTGCGCTACATGGTGCTTTTCCTGATCGTGGTCGCGGTGGGCGGCATGGGGTCGATCCTGGGGTCCTTCGCCGCGGCCATCGGGCTGGGCCTGCTGGAAACCGCGACGCGCTACCTTGTGCCCGACCTTGCCACCATCGCCTTTTTCGCCCTTGTGATCGCGCTGCTGACGGTGCGCCCGCAGGGCCTGCTGGGAAGGGTCTGAGCCATGCTGAAGACGCTGATCGCCCCGCTTGCGCTGCTGATCACCGGCATCGCGATGTTCTATCTGTTTCCCTACAACCTGGCCTTTGCCACGCGCATGGTGGTGATGGTGGTGCTGGTGCTGTCCATCGACCTGATCCTGGGCTACGCGGGCATCGCGACGCTGGGGCAGGCGGCGATGTACGGCGCGGGGGCCTATGCCGCCGGGCTGTTCGCCATCCACGTCTGGGCCGACCCGCTGGCCGGGCTGGCGGCGGGGGCCGTGGCGGGGGCGGTGCTGGCCTTCGTGTCGGGGCTGGTGCTGATGCGCACCTCGGGGCTGACGCTGATCATGCTGACCATCGCGGTCGCATCGATCTGCCACGAGATCGCCAACCAGGCGCGCTGGCTTACCGGGGGCGCGGACGGGCTGCGCGGCATCCGGATGGACCCGCTGTTCGGCGCCTTCGAATTCGATTTCATCGGCATCACCGGCTACTGGTACGCGCTTGGCGTGGCGGCGGCGGTGTTCGCCTTCCTGTGGCTGCTGACGCGCTCGGCCTTCGGGCTGTCGCTGCGGGGCATCCACGAAAGCCCCGCGCGCATGGCCGCCATCGGCGCGCCGGTCTACTGGCGCCGCGTCTGCGCCTATACCATCGGCGGGGCCATCGCGGGCATCGCGGGGGCCGTGGCGGCGCAGGCGACCCAGCTTGTGAGTTTGGAAAGCTTTGCCTTCTCGCTGTCGGCCGAAGCGCTGATCATGCTGATCCTGGGTGGCACCGGGCGGCTTTACGGCGCTGTCATCGGCACGCTGATCTTCATGATGGTACATCACACGGCGGCGGCGAACGATCCGTTCAACTGGCTGTTCGTGATCGGGGGCATGGTGCTTGCGGTGGTGTTCTTCCTGCCCCGGGGGCTGCTGACGCTGCCCACCGCGCTGCTGCGCCTTGCGCCCAAACCGCAATCGAAAGGAACGCGCGATGCCGCAAGGTCTTGAGGTTCGCGGCCTGTCGAAGCAGTTCGGCGGGCTGACGGTCAGCGAAAACATCGATTTCGATCTGCGCCCGGGCGATCGCAAGGCGCTGATCGGGCCCAACGGGGCGGGCAAAAGCACCTTTGCCAACCTGGTGACGGGCATCCTGTCACCCAGCGGCGGCACCATCCGGTTCGACGGGCGCGACATCGCCCGCATGAACGAGGCGGCGCGCGTCAAGCTGGGCATCGCCAAGACGTTCCAGATCACCACGCTGTTCCGCCACATGACGGTGCGCGAGAACCTGCGCCTGCCGATCCTGGAACGCGAGGGGCGGGGCTTTGCCATGCTGCGCCGCGCCGACCGCTCGGCCCGGATCGAAGCCGAGATCGACGCGCTCATCGACCAGTTCGAACTGGGCGCGCTGGCGGATCGACCGGTCGAAGGGCTGGCCTATGGGCAGCAGCGGCTGGTGGAAATGGCGCTGACGCTGGCGCTGAAGCCGCGCGTGTTGATCCTGGATGAACCGGCCGCCGGGGTGCCTTCGTCGGAAACCCACCTGATCACCGATGCCATCGCGGCGCTGCCGGGGGATCTGGCGGTGCTGATCATCGAACATGACATGGACCTTGTGTTCAGGGTCGCGCGGTCCATCGTGGTGCTGGTGCAGGGCCGCATCCTGACCGAGGGCACGCCCGAACAGATCGCCCGCGACGCCAAGGTCCGCGAACTTTACCTTGGAGGAGCGCATGCCTGACACCGTTCTGGAACTGCGCGGCGTGACGGCGGGCTACGGGCCGACCCATGTTCTGCGCGGCATCGATCTGACCGTGCGCCGGGGCGAACGGCTGGCCATCATCGGGCGCAACGGCGCGGGCAAGACCACCTTGCTAAGCGCCGTCATGGGGCTTGCGCAGCTGCACGGCGGCGACATCACGCTGCACGGGCGCAGCCTGCGCGGGCTTGCCCCGTTCCGGCGCAACGCGGCGGGGCTGGGGCTGGTACCGCAGACGCGCGACATCTTCGCCTCGCTCTCGGTCGAGGAAAACCTGCTGGCGGCGCAGCGCGGCGATGCCACGCTGGAAGAAGCCTATGCGCTGTTTCCCCGGCTCAAGGAACGCCGCCGCAACGGCGGCACGCAGCTGTCGGGGGGCGAACAGCAGATGCTGGCGATCGCCCGCACGCTGATGACCGGGCCCGACGTGATCCTGCTGGATGAACCGCTGGAAGGGCTGGCCCCGGTGATCTGCGAGATGCTGATGCGCACCTTCGAAGGGCTGGCCGCCGACGGGCGCCGGTCGGTCGTTCTGGTGGAACAGCACGCCGAGGCGGCGCTGCAATTTGCCGATCACGCGGTGCTTATGGCCAATGGGGCCATCGTGCATGACGGGCCCGCGCCCGAGCTGCTGGCCCGCCCCGACCTGCTGCACCGCCACGTGGGCGTGGGGATGGACGCATGAGCGCGCTGATCGAAGGCCACCGCCCCGTCGCCGATCCCGGCGCCATTCCTACATGGGATACCGACCCCTACGATCCCGCCGTGCTGGCCGACCCCCATTCCTGGTGGGCCGACCTGCGCAGCCGCGGCGACGTGGTGTATATTCCGCGCTACGAGGTGCTAGCCGTGGGGCGCTACGATGCCACGCGCACCACCTTTTCGGATCACGACAACTTCGTGTCCTCGCGCGGGATCGGGCTGAACGATTTCAAGCTGGAAACGCCCTGGCGCCCGCCGTCCATCATCCTTGAAGTCGACCCGCCCGACCACACCCGCACCCGCAAGGTCATGAGCCGCGCGCTGTCGCCCAAGGTGGTCAAGGGGCTGATGGACGGCTTTCGCGCCACCGCCGAACGCATCGTCGACGCGGTCATCGCCAAGGGCCGCATCGAGGCGGTCGCCGACCTGGCCGAAGCCTTTCCTGTCGCGGTCTTTCCCGGCGCGGTGGGCATGACCGACGTGCACCCGCGCCACATCGTCGACTATGGCTCGATCGTGTTCAACGCGGTGGGGCCGGACAACGCGCTGCGCCGCGCCGCCATGGCCCGCGCCCCCGAGGTCGCCGCCTGGATCAACGCCGCCTGCGCCCGCGAGCGGCTGACCGACGACGGGCTTGGCGCGCTGGTTTACGGCGCCGCCGACGCGGGCGAGATCACCGAAGCCGAAGCCGCCATGCTGGTGCGGTCCTTCCTGTCGGCGGGGGTGGACACCACCGTCACCGGCATCGGCAACGCGCTGTGGTGCTTTGCGCAGAACCCCGGCCAGTGGCAGGCGCTGCGCGAGGACCGCTCGCTGGTGCGCCCCGCCTTCGAAGAGGTGCTGCGCCACACCTCGCCGGTGCACACCTTCGCCCGCACTGCCAACGTGGACACCGCCATCGCGGGCCACCCGGTGGCCGAGGGCACCAAGGTGATCTGCTGCCTTGGCGCGGCCAACCACGACCCGGCCAAATGGGGCGATCCGGACCGGTTCCGCATCGACCGGCGGCCCGTGGGGCACATGGCCTTTGGCGCCGGCATCCACGGCTGCGTGGGGCAGAACATCGCGCGGGGCGAACTTGACGCCCTGCTCACCGTCATGGCCGAGCGCATCGCGCGCATCGAGCCTGCCGGAGACGCGGTCTGGCGGCCCAACAACGCGATCCATTCGCTGGACCGCCTGCCGCTGACCCTTATCCCGAACTGAAAGGAAACCGATCATGGTCAAAGTCACCTACGTCCAGGCCGACGGCAGCGAAACCACGGTAGACGGCACCCCCGGCGACAGCGTCATGGCGACCGCGCTTGCCAATGACGTGCCGGGCATCGTGGGGGAATGCGGCGGGTCGATGATGTGCGCGACCTGCCATTGCCACATCGACCCGGCCTGGGCCGACAAGACCGGTCCGCGCATGGACGGCGAAGACGACATGCTGGATTGCGCCGTGTCCGAGGTCACCGAAACCTCGCGGCTGTCGTGCCAGGTGAAGCTGACGCCCGACATGGACGGGCTGCGCGTCATCCTTCCCGAGGAGCAGATCTGATGCAGCCCGGTCGCGTGGTGATCGTGGGCGCGGGGCAGGGTGGTTTCCAGGCCGCGATGAGCCTGCGCCAGGAAGGCTTTGCCGGGCGCATCACCCTGATCGGGGCCGAACCGGGGCTGCCCTACCAGCGCCCTCCGCTGTCCAAGGCATATCTCAAGACCGGCGAGGCAGACGCGCTCGCGCTGCGCCCGGCAAGCTTTTACGACAGGAACGACATCGAACTGGTCACCGGCACCCGCGTCGACGGGATCGACCGCGCGGCGGGCGAAATCCGCATCGGCGCGCGGCGGCTGGGCTATGACCACCTGATCCTGGCCACCGGCACGCGCAACCTGCGCCCGCCGATCCCGGGGCTGGACGCGGCGCTTGACCTGCGCACGCTGGAAGATGCCGCGCGGCTGCGCGCCGAACTGGACCGCCCGCGCCGCTGCGCCGTCATCGGGGGCGGCTTCATCGGGCTGGAATTCGCCGCCGTCGCCCGCGCGCTGGGGCACGCGGTCACCGTGGCCGAAACCGCCGATCGCCTGATGGCGCGGGTGGTGTCCCCCGCCACATCGGACCGGTTCCGCCGGCTGCACGAAACGCTGGGCACCGGGCTGCGGCTGGGCCAGCCGGTGGCGCAGGTCGAACCGGGGGGCATCGTGCTGGCGGACGGGGGGCGCATCGATGCCGACCTCGTGCTGCTGGCCGCCGGGGTGCGCCCGAACACCGAACTGGCGCAGAACGCGGGGCTGACCTGCCGCAACGGCGTGGCGGTGGATGCCTGCCTGCGCACCGACGATCCGGCGATCTCGGCCCTGGGCGATTGCGCGGTCTTTCCCGATCCGCGCACCGGGCGCGACGTGCGGCTGGAAAGCGTGCAGGCCGCCACCGACCACGCGCGGCTGATCGCCCGCCGGCTGGTGCACGGGGCGGGCGACCCCTATGGCGCGGTGCCGTGGTTCTGGTCGGACCAGGGCGATTGCAAGCTGCAGATCGCGGGGCTTGCCGGGCCGGGCGATGACATGGTGCTGCGCGACGATGGCGCGGTGCTGCGCTTTTGCGGCCCGGTGCTGACTGCCGTGGAAACCGTGAACGACGCGCGCACCCACATGAAGACCCGCAAGCTGATGGCCGCGGGCCAGCCCCTGACCCGTGACATGCTGCAGGAGGCCGGGTATGACCTGACGGCGATCTAGGGGGCAACAGGCAGCCAGATGCACGACAGGGACGATTCATCAACCATCCGCCCGCCGCAGCCGACCCGGCTGCGCGACGGGGTGCGCATTCTGGACATCGAAAACTATGTCCCGTTCCTGCTGAACGCGACAAGCAATGCCTGGCAGCGCCGGACCTCGGCCGATTACCGCGCCCGGTTCGGGATCGGCATCGTCGAATGGCGCGTCATCGCCATGCTCAACATCGAACCGGGCATCACCGCCAGCCGGATCTGCGAGGAAATCCGCATGGACAAATCCGCCGTCAGCCGCACGCTGGCCGAACTGGATGCCAAGGGCCATGTCACCTATGATGCCACCGGAAGCGATCCGCGCAAGCGCCGCTGGACGCTGTCCCCCGCCGGGCTCGACATGCACGACGCGGTGCTGAGCGCCGCGCTGGAACATGAAAAGACGCTGATGGCGTCGGTCCCCCCCGAGGATTTCATCACCTTCCTGAACGTCATGCGGCGGATGCTTGCCAACGTCGATCCGCGCGACTGACCACGGCGCCGATTGCCGCCCCCGGGGGCTATGGACATGGCTTTGCGCTTCGTGTCACGCTTCGGGCTTTCGCACGGACCCGGCAGGCAGAAAAGACGATGTGGACCCCAGCGCAATCCTATCCCGACCCCCGCGTCGAACATCTTGATGACCGCTTTGCCGCGCTCGTGGTGCAGCACGCCGCCATCGAGCGGCTGCACACCGGGATGCGGTGGGCCGAGGGGCCCGTCTGGTTCGGCGACCACGGCTGCCTGCTGGTCAGCGACATCCCCAACGACCGGGTGCTGCGCCTTGATGCGGCCACCGGCGCGGTGGGCGAATTCCGCCGGGGCGGGTACACCAACGGCAACACCCGCGACCGGCAGGGCCGGCTGGTGTCCTGCGAACATGGCACCCGCCGCGTCACCCGCACCGAACCCGACGGGCGCATCACCGTGCTGGCCGACGGTCACGCGGGCAAGCGGCTGAATTCGCCCAACGATGTGGCGGTACATTCCGATGGCGCCGTCTGGTTTTCCGATCCCACCTTCGGCATCCGCGACCATTACGAAGGCCACCCGGCCGAGCCCGAACTGCCCACCGATGTCTATCGCATCGACCCGGTCACCGGGCGCACTCAGGTGGCCATCAGCGGCATCGCGCAGCCCAACGGGCTGGCCTTTTCGCCGGACGATTCGCGCCTTTACCTTGTGCAGTCGGGGGGTGGCATCCTGGCGTTCGACATGTCGGCGGATGGCACCCGCGCCAGCGGCGGGCGGATGTTCGCCGAAGCCGGCGACGACGGCGCCCCGGACGGGCTGCGCTGCGATGTGCAGGGCAACGTCTGGGCGGCCTGGGGCAGGGGGGCGCATAACTTCGGCGTGCGGGTCTTTGCCCCGGACGGCACGCCGCTGGGCCATATCCACCTGCCCGAACGCTGCGCCAACCTGTGCTTCGGGGGGCTGCACCGCACGCGGCTGTTCATGGCCGCGAGCCAGTCGCTTTACGCGCTATACGTGCGCGTTCAGGGGGCACCGTATTTCTAGGCCGCCGCATGTTCTGCCCGTGATTGAAACAGGGATTGCCAGCTCAACCATTGGCCGATAGGATTCGGGTAACCTGCCCGCGACCTTCGAAAAAATGTCATCCCTGTGACCGTCGGTTGTTCTAAAATTGTTAACTTCGATCGTTAGCCCGGGTCAGGTAACCCAGTCGGAAGCCCGGAGCATCCCTATGTCCAATCTCATGATAACGGGCGTCATTGACGGCCCTCTTTCTGGCGGTCTGCCGAAAGCCATCGAGCTTTTCGTGCTGAACGATATCGCGGACCTTTCCGATTACGCCATCGGCACCGCCAACAACGGCAGCGCCAGCGACGGGCCGGAATTCTCGCTTTCGGGGTCGGCCCTGGCGGGTGAATTCATCTATGTCGCCTTTTCCAATAGCAGCGGATCGGGGTTCAACGACTACTTCGGCTTTGACGCCGATTTCGAAACCGGCGTGCTGAACATCAACGGCGATGACGTGATCGAACTGTTCGCGCTTGGCACCAAGGTCGATGCCTTCGGCGAGATCGGCACCGACGGCACCGGCACCGCCTGGGATCACCTTGACGGCTGGGCCTACCGCGCCCCCGAGGCCGGCCCCAGCGCGACCTTCGACGCCGCCGACTGGACCTTTTCGGGCACCAACGCCAATGATGGCGAAACCTCGAACGCCACCGCCGCCACGCCTTTCCCGGTGGGCACCTACACCCCGCCCGAGCCGCAGCCGCTGGTCATCAACGAGGTGCTGGGATCGACCACCGGCGCGGATTCCGAATATATCGAACTGGTGGGCGAACCGGGCCAGTCGCTGGCCGGGCTCAGCATCGTGGTGGTCGAAGGCGACAGCGGGTCCCCTCAGGGCACCATCGACAGCCGCTTCGACTTTGCCGATGACGCGGTGATCGGCGACAACGGTTTTTACCTGATCGCCAACACCCAGGCCGGCGCGGTCTATGGCGTGACCCCCAACGCCGCCCTGCCCGATAATTTCATCGAAAACAGCTCGTACACCATCGCGCTGGTGGAAACGGCGACGATCACCGGCAGCGAGGTCGCGGGCAGCGAAACCGTCATCGACGCGGTGGGCGTGACCGATGGCGGCGCCGGTGACAGCTTTTATTTCGACGCGCCCGTCGTCGGCCCCGATGGCAGCTTCCTGCCCGCCGGCGTGGGCCGTGTGGCCGATGGCGTCGACACGGATGCCGCGGCGGACTGGTCGATCCTGAACTTCAACAACGACCCCTCGGTCAACACCCCGACCGCGGGCACCAGCGGCGACACCGGCAGCACCGATTACGCCGATGTCATGATCCACGACATCCAGGGGTCGACCAACCTTGCGGATGGCACGCTTGTGGGCACCGCCGGCGCGGCCGATGTCAGTGCAATGGTCGGACAGGACGTGCGCGTGCAGGCCATCGTCACGCAGGTGATGGAAGGTCTGGGCGGTTATTACATCCAGGAAGAAGACGCCGACGCGGATGCCGACGCCCATTCGTCCGAAGGCATCTTCGTGGCGGGCGACACCTCGGGCGTAACGGTGGGCGACATGGTCACCGTCAGCGGCAGCGTGTCGGAAAATGACGGCGAAACCCGCATCACCGCCGACAGCGTGACCGTTGAATCGTCGGGCAACGCGCTGCCCACCGCCACCGTCATCACCTTTCCCACCGCGACGGTGCTGGTCGATGCCGATGGCGATTACGTCGCCAACCTTGAAGCCTACGAGGGCATGCTGGTCACCGTGCCGCAGGACATGGCCGTGACCGAGATGTTCCAGCTGGACCGTTTCGGCACCCTTCGGCTGTCCTCGGACGGGCAGCTTGAACAATACACCCAGTCCAACGCGCCCAGCGTCGCCGGCTATACCGAGGCGCTGAGGGAAAACGCCGCGCGCTCGCTGGTGATCGACGATGGCAGCGACGAACAGAACCCGTCGGACATCAAGGTGCCCTTCCTTGGCACCGACGGCGTGCTGGACAACGGCGACGTGATCCGCATGGGCGACACCTACAGCGGGCTGACCGGCGTGCTGAGCTATTCCGAGGACAGCGCCTCGTCGTCCGAGGAACCCGAATACCGCATCAACCTGCCCACCGCCGGCACGCTCACCGCCACCAACCCGCGCGACGCCGAACCCGATGACGTGGGCGGCACGCTGAAGGTCACCTCGTTCAACGTTCTGAACTATTTCACCACGCTTGACGCGGGCGGCAACAGCACCGGCCCCGACGGCGGGGAGGACCCGCGCGGCGCCAACAGCGCCGCCGAATTCGACCGGCAAGAGGCCAAGCTGGTCGCCGCCATCAACGCCATTGCCGCAGACGTGGTCGGCCTGCTGGAAATCGAAAACGACCCGCTGGGCACCACGTCGATTTCGGCGCTGGTGTCGGCGCTGAACGCGGCGGGCGGCACCTATGCCTATGTGGACACCGGCCCGATCGAAGGCGCCATGGGCGGCGCGGTCGAAGGCGATGCGATCAAGGTCGGCTTCCTTTACAACTATGAAACCGTGTCGCTGACCGGCGATTTCGCCATCCTGGACGAAACCGTCGACAGCCGCTTCCAGACCGTCGACACGCAGCGCGCGTCGGTCGCGCAGACCTTCACCGAGATCTCGTCGGGGGAAAGCTTTACCGCGGTGGTCAACCATCTCAAGTCCAAGGGATCGGTCGTGGATGGCGATACCGACATGGGCGACGGGCAGGGCAACAACGCCAACATCCGCACCGACGCGGCGCAGGCGCTGGTGGACTGGCTGGCAAGCGATCCCACCGGCAGCGGGGACACCGACGCGCTGATCCTTGGCGATCTGAACGCCTACGCGATGGAAGACGCGATCACCGCCATCCGCGCCGGCGCCGACGGCATCCTGGGCACCACGGATGATTTCACCGACCTGGGCGAGGCTTATGATCCGGGCGGCTACAGCTACGTGTTCGACGGGCAGACCGGCACGCTGGACTATGCGCTGGCCAATGGCAGCCTGTCCGCGCAGGTGACCGGCGCGACCCGCTGGAACATCAACGCCGACGAGGCGGATGCCTTCGACTACAACCTTGATTTCGGTCGCGACCCGTCGCTTTACAGCGACGATGCCTTCCGCTCGTCGGACCATGACCCGGTGGTGATCGGGCTTGATCTTGGCGGCGAGGAACCGGCGGTGGAATACCTGACCGGGACCTCGGGGCGCGACAACATGGTGGGCACCGATGCGAACGAGGTGCTGGTGTCCGGCGCGGGCAACTTCGACCAGATGACCGGCGGAGCGGGGGCGGACGTGTTCCATTTCGGCGCCGAAACCCGCGACGGCGTGCGCGCCCGCGACACCATCACCGATTACGAGGTGGGCATCGACGCCATCGGGCTTGCCAGCGGCGTCGAGGTGGCGCGTGTGGCGCAATCGGGATCGACCGTGGTGGTCTATTTCGACGACCCCTCGGGGGCTCTCGACGCGGCCTATATTCGCGGAGACGGTGTCACCGCCAGCAACCTGACCTTCATCGAGGACCATACGCTGGCGCTGGTCTGATCCCCCGGCGGGCGGCCCGCGCCGCCCGCATCCCGCCCCGCCCGATCGCGGCACCGGCCGCGCAATTCACAAGGACACCCCTCACATGCCCAGGCTTCTTGCCACCGCCGCGCTTGCCGCCGCCTGCTGCGCCGCCGCGCTTCCTGCCGCCGCCGCCACCTTCGATCTGTTCGGCAGCGCCGAGTATTACGCCTTTGGCGGCGATGCCGACCTGATCGCCTTTGGCCAGGACGCCGTGTCGTTCGATTACACCTCGGTGGGTGCGCTGACGGCGGATTTCGCGCTTGGCTATGCCGCCAGCGATGCCGCCCCCTATTTCGGCAGCTTCACGCTGTACGACGATGGCGCGACCATCGCCGAAAGCTTCGATCTTCTGTCGCTGGACCAGTCCTTTGGCGTGGTCACCGCCTTGTTCGGGGCGCTTGGCGCGTTTGGCGATCCGGCCTTTGGCGACACGCTGACCTTTACCTTCGCCTTCGACGATTTCACCCTGGGCGATACGCCGCTGACCAGCCTGTCGGACGGCAGCACCTATGGCTATTCCGGCTATGCGGTGAGCGAGCCGACCGCGCCGGTGCCGCTGCCTGCCAGCTTCGCGCTGCTGGCCGTCGCCGTGGGCGCCATGGCCCTGCGCGGCAAGCGCCGCAGCGCCTAGGCCCGCACCGGCCGATCCGGCCCAACCCTGCCAGCCCTGTCTGAGGCGGGGCGATGAGCAAGGCGGCCCCGCCGGGGCCGCCCCTGTGGTTTTCCGGATCAGAACGGGCTGTCGGGGAAATAGAACTGCGCGGCGTTGTCGGGCGTGATGCGCTGGCTGCCGATGATGAAGCGGCCCGCGACCGGCGTGTCGGACACCTGGCCAAGCGCGGTCAGCTCGATGGCCGTGGCGATCTGCGCCGGGGGATAGGTCACGTTCACCGGCAGCATCGGATCGCCGTCCATGATGCGCTTGATGATCTCTTTCATGCCGGCACCGCCGACCACCCACATTTCCTCGTCGCGCCCCGCCTGCGAGATGGCTTCAAGCACGCCGATGGCCATGTCGTCATCCGCCGCCCAGACCGCATCGATGTCGTCATACTTG
>CAXICP010000035.1:0-14176 GCA_964022595.1 uncultured Salipiger sp. | reverse complement strand
ACATGGCCGCATAACTAACGACAATCAGCCTCCGGCAAACCCGGCGCGGTTCATAGCCCCGCCAACCGGAGCAGGCTGGCCACCATCCCCGCGGTCTGTCGCAAGGGCAGCTTGAACAGCACTTTAATCGAGAGGCAGAACTGGATGGCGGCATCCGAGAAGACGGGAGGGCGGCCACGGCGGCCTTCATGCGGCGCCAGCCAAGCCATGTCTCGGTCGACCCAGATCAACATCGAGCCGCGCTTGCGCAGCGCCGCGTTGTAGCTCGACCAATTCTTAGTGCGGTAGCGGGCGGGAGGGGGCTTGCTCATACTACCCGTCTAACCGCCTAAATTTCTGTTGTGAAACGTCCGCAGTCAGAGTTCTGCAACAACGTCTCCTAGATGTCGAAACGGAAACAGCATCATCCAGAGTTCAAAGCCAAAGTCGCGTTGGAAGCACTGAAGGGTGAGCAGACTGTCAGCGAACTTGCCGGTCGGTTCGGGGTGCATCTAGGACCGGCAGCGTTTGCATGCAAACACCGAGAAGCGACGGCCACACGATCCGACCCTTCTCCAGGCGCTTGCTGAACAGGCATGCGCCTTAGCCGCCCCACCCGCTGCCCGGCAGTGCATTGCGCAACCATGTCACGAGTGGGGGATGATCTTGATCAGATCACCACGCCGACCGCGGAAGACGAACATGTGCCCGGCAAATGGGTCCTGCTTCAGCTCTGTCTCCGCCCGGGCGGCGAGCGTCGTGAACCCGCGCCGCATGTCGGTCACGCCTGCCGCCAGCCACACGCGGGTGTTTGCCGGGACAGGGATCATCCTGCCAGGCCCCGGATCAGCCGGGCCAGCGCTTCGGGATCATAGGTTCCGATGACCCGCAGCCGGTGCCCACCCGCGGTATTGATCTCGATCGTGGCTGCGTCAGGCACCCGACCGCCGGCGGCTCTGTCATCGTCGTGCATGGGCCGATCGACGATCTCGACGGGAAGGAAACAAGACGCATCCGGCTTCGCCGAGGGCTCCGGCGCATGGCGCGGGTCGCGCAGGCACTTGATGGCGTTCTTCGCGCGGCGCTGCGCCACCGACACGCCCCGTGCCGTCGTCTGAAACAGATCGACCGCTTCTCCCCGTCCGTCCAATGCCGCTTCGTCCGACGCGCCATCACGCACCCACAGTGCCCACTATCCCAGGGTCGACACTATCGATCACCCTCTACGCGAGGCAGTACAGCGGCGCCGGACGCTTACCCGGACACGGGTGACGCCGTTGGTCGACGCTGGCGGGGCAGGGCTGGCCGAGGCGGAGCGGATTGTAGAAGCCGTTGATGTATTCAAAGATCGCCATTTCAGCCTGTCGCCGTGTTTCCCATGACCGCCCCCAGATCAGCTCGGGCTTGATGCTTTTGAAGAAGGTGAGGAGGATCAGAAAACAATCTGGGGTACTGTTTTCCCGACGTAAAACGGCGGACGGCCAGAGACAACCAGCCCTCGCGGATCCAGACAAAACTGAAATCACCAGCCCGTTTCTGGTTTGGTTGCTTGGCGGCGAAGTCCCGATCCGGCAAGTTCGGCGCGATGTTGGAGGTGTGTTCTGATCTCCGCGTTCCCGGAGACCTGCAGACGTCAGATATCAGCCTCCGAAACTGCCCGATTCTCAAGGAGGAGCCCAGCTCAAACCGACCGCGTACGCCCCCACACCACCCGAAAAGGCGCCGCAGGGTATTGCTATTAACGGGCGGACGAGGGCACGCTTTTCGGGCCCAATTTCACGATCAAGGTGGCTGCCCGATGTCATTTCTTGCTTGGATCGATTTCGACCAGGCCGACCGCGACCGGACTCGCCGGATCATGGATCTTTTCAAAAGCGAAGACAGCCGTGATGAACTGGGCCTTGGCTCGGTCAGGGATTCGCTGGCCGACTTGTTGTTTCCCGGCACCTCAACGATCCAGACGCGCCTGCGATACATGCTGTTCGTGCCCTGGATTTACCGTATGGCCGGTGCACGGCCCGGCGCCGCCGCCGCGCGCCACGACTCGGCGCGCGGGCTTGAAATTCGACTGATCGACGCCCTGATCAACGGCGGAGAAAAACACAATGTCATCGGCAGCGAAGCGCAGGAAAAACTGAAACGCCTTCCCAGCGATGTCTATTGGGCAGGCTTGCTGACCCTTGGAATCCGCCGGTTTCAGGGCAGCCGCAGCGCTTGCCTTGAGGCAACGCCTGCGGAGGCATCCGCCCTTTGGGCAGCTGGCATGCCGAAACCACCCGACGGATTCCTGGAAACCGGCAGAAGCACGGCACAATTCAAACTGACCTCTGAAGAAGCGGGTTTTTTGCGCGACCGGCTGACGCAAGCAGCGCCCGACAGTCTGTTGACGCTGCTATCCCGCAACGAAAGCGCGCCCGACTGCGACATGATCTGGCAACATCCAGGCCGGTCTGCGTGGCCCGCCCATATCCGCACATTGGTCGACCACGCGGAAAGGTTTTCGCGCCTGATGATCGGGGCCTCGCTGCTCTATAACTTGATGCTGTCCGAAAGGGCCGCGGCCATGCAAGGCACCGAAGATTCATCGTGGCATGACCGGGTTGAAACCTACACCGCCCGCATCGACGAATGGGCCGATGAGACATCAGTAGAGGTCTTCGGGGATTGGGATCTTCCTGATCTGTGGCTTTTGTCCCGAGACACCAGCCACGACGTCAAGTCGCATAGCCGTCGGTTCATCGAAACCTGGCGGGACATCGTCATGCGCACCAAATGCCGCGTTCATGAAGACGCCGAGGCGCGCCGCCTTGTTCAAGATCGTGAGATTTTCCTGAAGCGCGCAAAGTCCCGTTTCCGCAATGACGGCGCGCTGATGCGCTGGCGTGGAGCGTCCGGCACCAGCCAGATGAATTATCGCTGGCGTCCAGTTGTTTCGAACCACATCCGGGATCTTGTGGATGCCGGATAAGGCCGCGCTTGATCCCGAGAACCGCGCCCTTTACGGGGAAATCCTGCGCGCTCCGGCGGGCTACGGGCTGGATGTCGCATTGGCGACGACCTACACGCTTGATTTCGAAACCGCGCTGGTGATCCCGGCCACGCTGGCCTTTCATGCGGCAGAGACCCGACAGCAGACGCTCGACACACCGCTCGCCCTGCTGGAAGGGTTGGAACGGCTGTCTTCGCGCATCGCGATCTTCTGTGAGGCGGGGCGCATCAAAGCCGTTCCCAAGGGGTCGACGCCCCTGACCGCACTGCTTGAAGACACGGTGACCGAAGTGACCGCGCCGCGCGGGGGTGCGTTTCACCCAAAGCTCTGGCTGTTGCGATTCACCCCGTTCGGAGGTCATGGGCAACCACGCCTGCGGCTTGCCCTTCTGTCGCGCAACCTGACGACGGACATGTCGTGGGATTTGTCGCTGTCGCTCGACGGTTCGCCTGGCACCGGGGAGGTCGCCGCCAACGCTCCGCTGGTCGCGCTGGTGCGCGCCCTGCCCGACCTTGCCTCGGGTCGCGCAGCGCCCGGCCGGGTCGTCGACATGGTGACGTCGCTCGCCAATGACCTGACCACCGCGCAGTGGGACAAACCGGAAAAGATCCGAAGCATCAGTTTCGCCGTCAACGGGTTGACCGGGAAAGTCTGGCGTCCCCGGGTCGGAAGCACGGTGGGGATCGTCTCGCCGTTCATGACGGACCGCGCGCTGAAAGCGCTCGTCGCCCGCGTCTCGCCGGACAACGCCACTCTGTTGGGCCGTGGTGAGGAAATGGCGCTCCTGGAACCCGAAACGCTTGCCCGTTTCGGCAAGAAATACGTGCTGGATGAACTGGCGGAAACAGAAGACGGCGAGGAAACCGAGGATAGCGGAACAAGCCAGGTGCCCGCGCGCGGTTTGCACGCAAAGGCCTTTATCACGGAGCGTTATTCCAGCACCGAGATCACCATGGGGTCAGGCAACGCCACCTCTCCCGCGCTGATTGGCGGTGAAAATGTCGAAGTTTTCGCCACCCTGTCGGGCCGCACCAGCGACCTTGGGACCGTGGAGGAGCAGCTGGCGCCTGACCGGTTGGGCCGATACCTGCGCGAATTCGTGCCCTTTACGCCCGAGGATATCTCTGTCGAGGTCGCCGTCGACAAGCGCCTCGACGAAATCCGCCGCCGCCTGGCCGAGGCAGACCCCGCGCTGCGCTGCCAAGAGGAACCGGCGGACAAGGGACGTATCCGTTTGTTGCTTGATTTCCGAAAGCCGGCCCAGCTGCCCCACGACATATCCCTGCGGATCTGGCCGCTGGTCCCAGGCCGGGAACATGGCATCAACCTGACGGACATCGGCGGCGGTGAACGCCTGCTGGCACGGCTGGCCCTGAAGGACGTCACGCGCTGGCTGGGCGTGCAATTGCACGACAACGCGACCGGTGTGATGCAGGAATTCACCCTGGGTGCCGAGCTGATCGACCTGCCCGATACCCGCACTGCGGAAATACTGCGATCCATCATCGAAGATCGAGACAAGTTCCTTCGCTACATCCGTTTGCTGCTGGGGGACGTCTCCGAGGTTGCCAAGGCGCTTTTTGCAGCCGGTCAGGGCGGAAAATTTTCGGGCATGTTCGGATCCGGTCAGGAATCGCCGATCCTTGAAGACATGGTGCGCGCGCTGGCGGGCGATGGTCGTCAACTGCGCGACATCGAACGGCTGGTGACCCGGCTCAGCGACCCCGACACCGGGCAAAGCGACGTGATCCCGCAAGAATTTCTCGACCTGTGGGCCACATTCCAGCAAGTGCTGCCCAGGGAGCGCCGCAATGAGTGAACGTTTCAGCGCCGAGAACGCGCTGCGCCCGCTCAAGGCCTTTCAGCGCACGACGGTCGACTATGTCTCGCGCCGCCTGCTGACAGATGCGGATAGCGTGCGGCATTTTCTGGTGGCTGACGAAGTCGGACTGGGCAAGACGATGGTGGCACGCGGCGTGATCGCCCGCACCATCGAGGTCTTGCAGGACAAGGTTCCCCGGATCGACATCGTTTACATCTGCTCAAACGGCGCGATCGCCAAGCAGAACGTCGCCCGCCTCAATGTCATGGGCGGCGCGAATGCGCGGGTTTTGCCGACAAGGCTGACGATGCTGGCACTGGAACTGGCACGCGCTGGCGGCATCAAACGCGAAGGCGTAAATTTTTTCAGCTTGACCCCTGGCACGTCGCTGGACCTGAAACAGGGCGGCGGCATGAAGCAAGAGCGTGCGCTGATCCTGAAATTGCTCTGGGACCATCTGGTTGACCGTCGCGCGGTTGCCAAGATGCTGCAATGCTACGCTGGCGCGCCCGGATGGCGGTCAACCCGCGACTGGATTGACGCGCAACCGATCGAACCGCAGATCGCCGAGCGGTTCCGGAAAGCCGTTGACGCCCGGCCTGACCTGTTGCGCGACCTCGAAGACTGTGCTCAGTGCTATAAGGGCCTCCGCCACAATGACACCGACCTTAACCGGCGCCGCGACGCCTTGGTCGGCACATTCCGCACCATCCTTGCCCGCGAAAGCGCCGAAGCGCTTGAACCGGACCTGATCGTCCTGGACGAATTCCAGCGCTTCACCGACCTTCTGCACGGCGAAGGAGAGGCCGCGGAACTTGCCCGCAGGCTCTTTGATGCCGAAGACCCGCAAGGGAACCGGGCCAAGGTCCTGCTGCTGTCGGCCACCCCCTATCGGATGCTGTCGCTGCGCGTAGATGATGCCGATGCAGGGGATCACTATCGCGAGTTTCTGGACGTTCTGGGATTTCTGTTCGGCGACCGGGGTCCGGCTGTGCGCGCCGAACTGGAAACCGAAATGCGCCGCTTTCGCAATGCGCTGCAGGCCCTGCCCGGCAGCTTTGATACCGCGCGTCAGGTCAAGTCCGGGATCGAAGGAACGCTGCGCCAGGTCATCGCCCGAACCGAACGTGTTTCGGAAACCAAACAGCGTGACGCCATGATGCGAGACGTCTATGTACCGATAACCATTGAACCCGCCGATCTGATCGAGGCCCGCGCCGTCGCCCATGTCGCGGCTGCGGCCGACGCCCCCGGTACTGTCGAATACTGGAAATCCGCGCCGTATCTGCTTAACTTTCTGCGCGACTACAAGCTGGGACAGCGGCTGGATCACCTTAAGGATGCTCCACCAGAGGCTCTGGCAGCTGCGATCCGCGCGGCAAAATCGGCCCAGATCGACGTTGAAGACGTCGAGAATTATCGCCCGGTTCCCGAAAACAACGGCCGGATGAGGGCGTTGAAGACGATCGCCTTTCAAGACGACATGGCGAAACGCCTTTGGGTGCCGCCCAGCCTGCCTTACTTTGGCGCCCGCGTTCCGGCGAGCAAACTGTTGATCTTTTCCCAATGGGCCATGGTGCCCGATGCCATCGCGGCTTTGCTGTCCTACAACAGTGAGCGTGAGATGGGCATGGACCGACTGAACCACCGCTATTCGGATGCGTTTCGCAAGCAAAGCCAACCCCTGAGCTTCCGACGCACCAAGGGCCGTCTGACGGGGTTACGGGCGCTTCCTCTGGTGATCCCTTCACCGACGCTCGCGGCAGCGGCCGACCCGTTGGAGATTTTCCGAAGCAGCGCAGCCCTGCCCGACGCCGCAGCCATGCGCGCTGAGGTCCGCGCGCGGCTCAGGGGACACGCCATGACCATTCGTGGCAGGCTTCGGGCGATCCAGCGCGGCGGCGTCATCGGGCGGCTTTTCAGCGGCATGCGCGCAAGCGAATCCCACGATTCCGACGCCGAGCGGGCCACGAACTGGGATTGGGCCTGCGCCGCATCGCTTGACGTGGCGCATGCGCCCTATCAAGATTGGTTGGCGCGTGGGCGCCTTCTGTCCGATATCATCCGTGACGATGGGCAGGAAAGCTGGCACGATCATGTGTCGGCCCTGCACGAGGCCGCAAGCGCGGATCATGTCACGGGGCAACCTGACAGCGACGCCCTGCTTGATCATCTGACCGATCTTGCCCTGGGCAGTCCCGCGACCTGTGCGCTACGGGCCCTTCACCGCGTTGCCCCGGATCTTGGATACGACAGTCCGGCCATTCTGAACGCGGCAGCAAGGATCGGCATGGCTTTTCGCGGGCTGTTCAATCAGCCGGAAAGCCAGGCTCTGCTTCGCAGCGACAGCGACGATGTCTACTGGCAGACGGTTCTGGATCATTGCGCAAGCCACGATCTGCAATCCGTGATGGACGAGTATGTTCATATCCTCGTGGAAGCCGAAGGGCTTTCGGATGCGGCTCCTACACAAATGGTGGGAACGCTCGCCGCAGTCATCGACGATGCGCTCTCGCTCAAACCCGCGCAGATCGAGATCAAGCAGTATCGCGTCAAACGCGGGCGCATCGATATCGAGCCCGCGCTTCGCATGCGGGGCCGTTTCGCAACGCGCCTGCTGCAAGGCGGACAGGAAGACGGGGTCGTGCAGCGCACCGACACTGTCCGTACCGCCTTCAATTCCCCGTTCAGGCCCTTTGTTCTGGCCTCGACATCAGTCGGGCAGGAAGGGTTGGATTTCCACCCCTATTGCCACCGCCTGGTACATTGGAACCTGCCTACAAATCCCGTCGACCTGGAGCAACGTGAAGGCCGCGTTCACCGCTACAAGAACCATGCCGTGCGGCTCAACCTCGCCTCCCGATACGCCCATACATTGCACCGCCCCGACCCTGTCGCCGACCCGTGGCAAGACCTGTTCCAGACGGCGCACCGTCAGGCAGAGCGCCCCGGCGATCTGGAGCCCTTCTGGTTGCTTGACGGAGATGTCTGCATCGAGCGCTACGCACTATCCCTGCCCTATAGCCGCGAAGCCACGCTGCTTGGGTGGCTGAAACGATCCGTTGCGCTTTACCGTCTGGCGTTTGGCCAGCCGAGGCAGGACGATCTTCTTTCCTTTCTCGATGGCATCGAAGCTTCGGGCGAAACCATCGATCTGCGCGATCTTCAAATCAGCTTGCGGCCTGAAAGGATGGCTTGAACAACGGGTTCCCACCGCCGCCGCGATCAATCCGCCGGAACGGTCGCCCCTGGCGGCGCCGATTTTCTGCGTGCAGCGCGACGACAACGCCTCGGGGTGTGACTTCCGCGAAATTTTCACGCAGCAGGCGCCGGATCGGCCTGCTTGCGCAACACCGCCCCGCGCGAACGTTCAGGGCGGCCTTCACGCGGTATGCGCGATGCCGCCCTGAACCTCTCTTGCCCGACCTCAATCCGCCCCGCGGGCGAAATCGGATGTGGTCACGCGGCCCTTCTGGATCAGGACCAGGGCGATGGCGATGCCCACGCCGATCGCGTCGGTGATCCAGCCTCCGGCGATCATCGTCAGCCCTCCCGCGCCCAGTCCGGCGCGCACTGCCAGGTTCGCATGGCCAAAGAACCACCCCTGCACCGCGCAGGACAACAGGTAGACGCCGACCAGCGCGGTCGCGGCGATATGCGCGATTTCGAACCAGCTGCCATTCAGCAGCATCGCGGGCGAGTAGAAGAACATGTAGGGCACCACGAAGGCGGCGAGGCCGATCTTGAAGCTTTCGACCGAGGTGCGGATCGGGTCCGACCCAGCCAGCGCCGAGCCCGCGTAGGCGGCCAGCGCCACCGGCGGGGTGATGGCCGACATCACCGCGAAGTAGAAGATGAACAGATGCGCGGTCAGCGGCTCGACCCCAAGGTTGATGACGCCGGGCGCGATGACGGATGCCGCGACAGCATAGGCCGCCGTGGTGGGCATCCCCATCCCAAGGATGATCGACACCACCATGGCAAAGAACAGCGCAAGGATCTGGCTCTGGTCCGCCAGCGCCAGCAGCACCGTCGAGAACCGCGAGCCGATGCCGGTCAGCGCGATGACCCCCACGATGATGCCCGCCGTGGCGCAGACCGCCACCAGCTGCAGCACCATGCGCGCGCCGTTGTCCAGCGCCTGGAACAGCTGGCGCGGGCCCATGCGATGCGGCGTCAGCCAGGACACCACGGCGGCGGTGATCATCGCCAGCGTGCCGCAGCGGATCACCGAATAGCCCGCGAACAGCGCATAGATCAGCACCACGATCGGCAGGAACAGGTAGATCTGCTTCGCCAGCTTCGCAAGCTTGGGCAGCTCGTCGCGCGGCAGGCCCTTCATGTTGGCCTTCTTGGCGGCAAGATCGACCATGAAATAGACCGACACGAAGTAGATCACCGCCGGGATGATCGCCGCATAGACGATGTCGATATAGGGGATGCCGGTGATCTCGGCCATGATGAAGGCCCCTGCCCCCATGATCGGCGGCATGATCTGCCCGCCGGTCGAAGCTGCGGCCTCGACCGCGGCAGAGGTCTGGTTGCGATAGCCCACCTTCTTCATCATCGGAATGGTCAGCGAGCCGGTGGCCACCACGTTGCCCGCCGAGGTGCCGTTGATCATGCCCATAAGGCCCGAGGCAAAGATCGCCACCTTGGCCGGACCGCCGCGCCGGTGCCCGGCAGCGGCAAAGGCGAGGTTGACGAAATATTCCCCCACCCGCGTGGTCTGCAGGAAGGCCGCGAAGACCACGAACAGGATGATGTAGGTGGACGAGATCGCGATCGGCGCCCCCAGCACGCCATTGTCGGTGAAAATGTAGGAAAAGAAGCGCTTCACGTCATAGCCGCGATGTTCGAAGATGCCGGGCAGCCACGGGCCGGCAAAGGCATAGGCCACGAAGATGCCGGCGATGATGACCAGCGCCATCCCGGCCAGGCGGCGCGTCAGCTCGATGATCAGCAGCACGCCGGTGATGGCCGACCACATGTCGCCGGGCAGCGCCATGGGCATGCCCGCGCGCAGCTGCAACTGGCGCGCGAAAAAGATCAGGTAGGCGGTGAACGCAACCGCCGACAGCGCCAGCAGAACGTCGCCCGGCGCGAAATGCGCCCGCCCGCGGTGCGGAAAGACCCAGCCATGCACGATGGCCAGCGCGGTTCCCGCCGTCAGCGGAATGCCGAAGGTGGACATGGCCCATTCGGGCGGCAGCATCTCGCCCAGCACGGCGCCGTTGATCCAGACCGCCGCGACCCCGACCAGCCCGTAAAGAATGCCCGCCCCGGCCACGGCAAGCAGGGCCTTCGACAGCGGCCCGTCGCGCCGGGGAGCGCCCGATTGCGCACCGAAGGCCTGCGAGCCGAACAGCAGGAAGCCCAGAAGCAACCCGCCGCCCACGTGGCAAAGGCGATAAGCCCAGGTTTCCAGCGGGTAGACGTTCATCACCAGCAGGTGGAACACCGTGTAGGCCACGCACATCAACGCGATCACCGCGTTGCGGGGGCCGGTGAACAGCCTTTGGTTCGCGGCAACCGGGTCGGCATCGACATCGGCCCGTGCCAGCTCTTGCTCGATGGCGGATTTGCCGCCGGTGGCGGCGGGGGGTCGACTGTGCGTCTGCGCGTTGCTCATGATCTGGATCGCTCAAGAATACGGGAAAAGACCCGGGCGGCGCTGGTATCGTCGCCGCCCGGATGTAGTGAACCGGTGCTGTCGCCAGCGCGGTTTACTCGATGGTCGGCACGTCGTGGCCGTTTTCCTCGAACCAGCGGGCGGCGCCCGGGTGGAACGGGATAACGGTGTTCTTGCCGACATTTTCCGGCAACGTCTCGCGCGCGGCGGCGTGGTTGGTCATCATGCGGTCATGGTTTTCCATGGCCAGCTTGGTGATCTCGTAGGCCAGGCTTTCGGGCAGATCCTCATGCGTGACGGCAAAGTTCCACAGCGACACGGTCTGCAGATCCTCGGGCTGGTCCTCGTAGGTGTTGGCGGGGATGGTGTAATCCGCCATGGCCGGCACGATTTCCTTCATCGTGGCAAGGGTTTCATCGTCCATCGACAGGAAATGAACGTCGTTTTCGACGGCAAGCTGCGAATAGGCGCCCGTGGGCAGGCCCGCCGCGTAGACGAAGGCATCGATCAGCCCGTCCTTGAGCTGCCCCGCCGTGTCCGAGCCGCCCGCGTTCGAGATCGTCACGCTGTCATAGCCTTCGGCATTCTCGAAGAACCGTGTCCAGTAGGTGGCCGAGGTGCCGCCCGCCGGGCCGACGCCCACGCGCTTGCCCTGCAGGTCCTGAAAGCTTTCGATCCCCGAAGATGCCAGCACCGCCGCCTGCAGCGGGGTCTGGTACATGGGGAAAAGCGCGCGCACGGCTTCGTGCGGCACGCCCGGCATCAGCGGGCTTTCGCCCCGGCGCGCCTCGTCGGCCGGCCCGAGCGTGACGAAGCCAAGCTGGTGTTCGCCGGTTTCGACCAGCGTCACGTTCTGCACCGGCCCGCCGGTGATCTCGACCCCGGCATTGACGCCAAGCGCTTCGCTGATCATGGCGCCAAAGCCGCTGCCATAGCCGAAATAGGTGCCGCCCTGGCTGCCCGTCCCGATGGTGATGCTGGACGGCCAGTCGGCCTTGTCCTGCGCGGCGACAGGCAGCGCGGCCACGCATGCGGCGGCTGCAAGGAATGTCGTGAATTTCATGGTTTCCTCCTCCGTTGTGTTCCCCTGCGATGCGCCAGCTCGTGACGCATCCTCCGATTGGAACTGTTGTCGAAGGTGCGGTCCCAACTCAATTCGGCACGGATTATATTCACTGGTGATATAATCACGCAGACCCCTCCAGCGTCGTCAATCGCGTGTCCAGAACCGACAGGAACGAATCCCGCAGCGGATCGCGCGTGCCCCTTGCCCAGCAGGCCGCAAGGATAAGCTTGGCCTGCGATGTGGCGTCGGTCTTGGCCAGCGGGATGAACCGCACCCCTTCGACGCGCAGCCGCGCGGTCCAGCGTGGCACGATGGCAAGGCCGGTGCCCGCCGCCACGAGGTTGACGATGGTCTGCTTTTCCTCGGCAATCTGCGCGACGCGCGCCGTCAGCCCGGCGCCAAGAAACAGCGACATGGTCAGATCGTGCGAATGGGGGCGCGAGCGGCGGTCCGGCACGATCAGCGGCTCTTCGGCAAGATCGGCGATCTCGATCGCCTCGCGCCCCGCCAGCGGGTGCGATTTTGGCAACGCGACGACGGCGGTTTCATAGAACAGGGTGCGGAACACCAGCCGCGGATCGCGCACATCCGGCGGGCGGCAAAAGGCGATATCAAGGCTGCCGCTCAGCAGCTTGGGCAAAAGGTGAATGGTCTTTTGCTCGACGATCTGGATTTCAAGGCGCGGGTGCGCTTCGTGCAGGGGTTGCAGGATCTGCGGGATCAGCCCGGCGGCGGCGCTGTCGATGGCCCCCACCCGCAGCACATGCGCTTCGGCGCTGCGCACGGCGCGGGCCTTGTCCTCGAACGCCTCGGCCTGCGCGACAAGGGCGCGGGCGTCTTCCAGCACGCGGTTTCCCGCTTCGGTCAGGGACACGGCGCGCGTGGTCCTCTGGAACAGGGCCACGCCCAGGTGGTCCTCAAGCTGCTTGACATGACGGCCCAGCGTCGCGGGCAGGATGTCGACCGACTGGGCCGCGCGGCCGAAATGCAGCGTGTCCGCCGCGGCCAGGAAACATTTGAGCTGTGTGATGTTCAAGGTGGGTGTCCGCTTCGTCGTTTATTGCAAAAGCGTATATAATCGGTGCGGAATTGAGAAGCCCGAACCCGCGCCTGTAGGCTCTGGCACGAACGGAACGTGCGCGCACGAGGAGGAGAAAGCATGACGATCCTGAAAGAAGGCGACGCCGCCATTACGCCGTCGGCCGGAACGCAAGCGGCAAACAACGCGGTCAAGACCTACAGGATCGCGTCCATCCCGGCGGACGGCATCGGCCCCGAGGTGATCGCGGCAGGGTTGCAGGCGCTTGAGGCGCTGGCCCGGCGCGATGGCGGGTTCACCTTCGACGTCACCGCCTTTGACTGGGGGTCGGATCGCTACAAGAAGACCGGCGCCCTCATGCCCGAGGATGGCCGCGAGCAGATCAAGGATTTCGACGCCATCTTCTTCGGCGCGGTCGGCGCGCCCGACGTGCCCGACCACGTGACGCTGTGGGGGCTGCGCCTGCCGATCTGCCAGGGCTTTGACCAATATGCCAACGTGCGCCCGACGAAAATCCTGCCCGGCATCACCTCGCCGCTGGCCGGTGTCGGGCCCGGCGATCTTGACTGGGTCATCGTGCGCGAGAATTCCGAAGGCGAATATTCCGGCAACGGCGGGCGCACCCACCAGGGCATGCCCGAGGAAGTGGGCACCGAGGTGTCGATCTTTACCCGCACCGGCGTCACCCGCATCATGCGCTACGCGTTCGAACTGGCGCGTTCACGCCCGCGCAAGCTGCTGACGGTGGTCACCAAGTCCAACGCCCAGCGGTTCGGCATGGTGATGTGGGATGAAATCGCCGCCGAGGTGGCGCAGGATTTCCCTGATGTGACCTGGGACAAGATGCTGGTGGATGCCATGACCGTGCGCATGGTCAAGGACCCCAAGAGCCTTGACACCATCGTCGCGACCAACCTGCACGCCGACATCCTGTCGGATCTTGCCGGCGCGCTGGCGGGCAGCCTGGGGGTCGCCCCCACCGGGAACATCGACCCCGAGCGGCGCTTTCCGTCGATGTTCGAGCCGATCCACGGCTCGGCCTTCGACATCACCGGCAAGGGCATCGCCAACCCGGTGGCCACCTTCTGGACCGCCAGCCAGATGCTTGACCATCTGGGCGAAACCGCTGCGGCGGACCGGCTGATGCGCGCGGTGGAAAAGGTCTGCGCCGATGGCATCCTGACCCCCGACGTGGGCGGCAATGCCACCACGCAAGAGGTTACCGACGCGGTCTGCGAAGCCATTCGCGGCGAAAACATCTAGGCTTTCGCCAACGGGTCGACCGCTGACGGGGCGGTCGATCCACCTTGCCGACATGTTGTGGCGATCCGCCCCCGGGGGGCGAAAGATCAGCCGTTTTCGGCTTTTTCCTCAAGCACCAGCCATTCCTCTTCGGCAGCGGCCAGCTTTTCCTGCCGCTGGGTCAGTGCCTCGGTCGCCTTGCGGAATTTCACCGGCTCGCGCGTGAACAGGTCGGGGTCGGCCAGCAGCTGTTCCAGCTTGCCGATCTCGGCTTCAAGGCGCGCGATAAGCTCGGGCAGTTCCTGCAGCCTGTGCTTTTCGGTAAAGCTTAGCCCCTCGGGTTTGGCGGCCGGCTTGCCCGCCGCCCCCTTGCCCGCCTTCGCCCCGCCGGCGGGCGTTGCGGGCGA
>CAXICP010000034.1:0-14212 GCA_964022595.1 uncultured Salipiger sp. | reverse complement strand
GGCGTCCGAGGGCGTGCCAAAGCGCATGGTGTCAGCCTTGGATTCGGCGCCGATGATGTTCACGGCGAACCCGTCATGCTTGCAGAACGCCGCGCGCGAGGGAGAATTCAGCCCGATGCTCCAGAGGATCTGCGGCGGGTCCAGCGACACCGATGAGAAGGAATTGACCACCAACCCCACCGGCTTGCCATCTTCCCCCACCGAGGTGACGACGGTAACGCCGGTCGCAAAGCAGCCAAAGACATCACGCAGCAGGCGGCTGTCCAACGGTTCAAGGTTTGTGTCGTCCGACATGTGTCATCCTTTCCTGATCGTCGTTGTGCACAGGATATGGTTGGTTGAACCATCAGGACAATTAATCTTAGACTGTGGAAGGTAGAAGAAAATTGGATGGCTTGCGATGAAGCTTCAGCAGCTGCGTTACTTTGTGGCCGTATACGAACAGGGCTCGTTTTCCGCGGCGGCGGAAAAGGTGAACGCGACGCAATCGGGCCTGTCGATGCATGTGGGCCAGATCGAAAAGCTTGTTCACCCGCAGCTCGTCGGGCGTGACGCCGACCGAAGCGGGCAGGTCGTTCTACCGCGAGGCGGTCAAGGTGCTTGCCGCCGCCTATCACGCCGAGGACCGCATCAGGTCGCTGTCCAAATCGGTGACGGGGCATATTCGCATCGGGCTGATGCCGACCTTCACCCGCGCGGTGCTGACGCCGGCGCTGCTGCGGTTTTCCGATGCATTCCCCGAGGTGCGGCTGTCGATCTCGGAAGCCTATTCCGGCGCGCTGGCCAATGACGTCAGCGAAGGGCGGCTGGATTTCGCCGTGGTCCCGGCGTCGTTCGACATGGGCGAGATGCTTGAGGTGACGCCGATGGGCCATGATCGCGAATGCCTTGTGTGTTCGGCGGAACGCGCGCTGCCCGTGGGCCGCGAAGGCGTGCGCCTTGCGGATCTGCCGGCGCAAAAGCTGGTGCTGCCGGGGCCGGGAAACGCCCGGCGCCACCGCATCGAAAGCTACCTCAGCCAGAACAAGATCGACGTGCGCGAGCGGCTGCAACTGGACACGATGCACGGCACGCTGGCCCTTGTGGCGGAATCGGACTGGGTGTCGATCCTGCCGGGAATCCTGTGCCTGCCCGATCTGGACGGGGCGCGGCGGCGGGTTGTGCCGCTGGCCGATCCGCCCCTTGCGGTGGAATATCTGCGCATCGAACACGCCTCGCGCCCGCTAAGCCAGGGCGCCGAGGGCTTTGCCGATATCCTGCAGGCGGAACTGTCCCGCGCGCTGGCCATCGTTCCCATGAGCCGCTTTGATCCAAGCCCCGCCCCGGCATCCTGACGCGGGCGTGCCCGGCTTGGTGGGTATCAACCTTCCTGATAGATACTGCTATCTTAAATCATTTCTTCCGCAGCCTTCCCGGCGTTAGCCTTGGTCAGGGGAAGGCGTTGGAAACGGGGCTAACTCGTTTGCCTGCCAAAGGTTTGCAAGCGATCCGATGCCGGGCGGACCAGCTTTCCCATCATGACACAGGTTTGGCCGATACGGCCTGACCTTCAAGACTACGGGAATGCGCATGACCGCTATCACTCTTCACTCGTCCGTTCACGGACCGTCCGACGCGCCGGCGCTGCTGGTGCTCAACAGCCTGGGCGCGACCGAAGCCATGTGGCAGGCGCAGCTTCCGCTGCTGTGCGCCCATTACCGCGTGATCACCTGCGACACGCGCGGCCACGGCCAAAGCCCGGCGCCCGAAGGCCCCTATTCCTTTTCCGATTTCATCGACGACGCCATCGGCGTGCTGGATGCGCATGGCGTGGAAAAGGCTTCGGTGCTGGGGCTGTCGCTGGGCGGGATGACGGCGCTTGGCCTTGCGCTGCACCACCCCGAGCGGATCGAGCGCATCGCCTGCTGCGCCGCGCGCGCCGATGCGCCGCCGCCCTTCGTGCAAAGCTGGCACGACCGGCTGGCCAAGCTGGACGACGGCGGGATCGAGGCCGTCTGGAACGGCACCGTCGGCTTCTGGCTCAGCGAGCAGACCCGCGCCGACCACCCCGAGCGCGAGGCGGCGCTGCGCGAGGGTTTCCTGCGCACCGCCCCCGAGGGGTATCGCGGCTGCGCCCATGCGCTGATGCAACTGGATTACCTGCGCCACCTGGGCCAGATCACCGTGCCCGCGCTGTTCGTTTCCGGCGAACATGATGGCGGCGCGACGCCCGCCACGATGGAAGCGATGGCCGCCGCCTGCCCGGGCGCCGAATACACCTGCGTGGCGGGGGCCAAGCATGTGATCAACGTCGACCAGCCGCAGGAATTCATGCTTGCGATCAGCGGCTTCTTTGGTCTGGACACAGAGTGACCACCATGCGCCGCATTCGCCATGACCCCCAGTTTGGCGCCGCGCCGCATCGCCCCCGGGGGCGGAAGGAAGGTGGGCGTGTCGCTTGATCGGGCAGATGCTGCAGATCCTTGGGCCGATCGGGATTCTTGTGCTGATCGGCTACGCGATGGGGCGCGGGGCGGGCGGGCTCGACACCCGCACGCTCAGCACCGTGGTGGTGCTGGTGGCGGCGCCGGCGTTGATCTTCAGCAGCCTGACCTCGTTGCAGCTGGACCCGTCGGCGGTGCTGGGAATGTCCGGCGCGGCGGCGGTCTGCCTTGCGATTTCGGCGGTGCTTTCGGCGGCGGTGCTGCTGCTGGCGGGCGGATCGCTGCGCAGCTTCCTGCCCGCGCTGATGATGCCCAATTCGGGCAACATGGGCCTGCCGCTGGTGATGCTGACCTTCGGCGAGGCCGGGGGCGAACTGGCGGTGGCCTATTTCGTGATCGTCGCGCTGGCGCAGCATTCCATCGGCATGGCGATCTATGCGGGCAGCTTTCGGCCCGGCGTGCTGCTGCGCCAGCCGCTGATCTACGCGGTGATCGCGGTGGTGATCGTTCTGGCGACGGGGATCGACGTGCCCCCGGTGCTGGCCCGCACCGCCGAGATGACGGGCGGCATGATGGTGCCCGCGATGCTGCTGCTGCTGGGCACGTCGCTGGCGCGGCTGCGGGTCGCGGACCTGCGCTCGGCGCTGGTGCTTGCGGTCGGGCGGCTGGGGGTCGGGCTGGTGTCGGCGGTCTGCGTGATCTGGCTGCTTGGGTTGCAGGGCGTTCCGGCGGGGGTCGTGTTCCTGATGGCGACGATGCCGACGGCGATCGTGATCCATGTGTTCGCCGAACGCTACGGGCGGGATTCGGATCGGGTGGTGGGCGTGGTGGTCGTATCGACGCTGCTGACCTTTGCCTGCCTGCCGGTGCTGACCTGGATCGCGCTGCGGCTGGCGGGCACGCCGTTTTGACGCCTGTTCAGGGGCGCCAGATTGGTCAACCAAATATGCGGATTCATGCCGGATCGAAGGGCGGCAAAGCACCGTAAAGAAACAATAAAACGAATGGTTATCGGCACCTGTTCATTTTGGTTGTGAACCAAAAATGGCGGACCAATGCTGATAAGGCCGACCTCGGATCAGACGATCCGGAACAGGCTGCGCGGATTGGAGGATTCGCGCGCGGGAGAGGAGCCCGCGTCAACAAAAAAGGGAGGAAACGAAATGCAGAAGACCAGTAAATCCTTGTCCCGCCGTGCGCTTCTGGCGCAGGGGGCCGCCGGCGGCCTTGCCGCGCTAAGCATCACCATCCCCGGCGCCGCCATGGCGCAAAGCTTTCCGCGCCGGCCCATCACCCTTGTGGTGATGTATGCCGCAGGCGGGGGCACCGATTCCATCATGCGCAAGCTGGCCGATGAAATGGCCCGCGCCCAGGGCTGGACCATCAACGTGGTCAACAAGCCCGGCGCGGTCGGCGGTGTGGCCACGCAGTATGTTTCGGCCGCGCGCCCCGATGGTTACACGCTGCTGGGCGCGGCGAATTACAACCGCTTCGTGCGGGTGCTGGGCCACGCGGATTTCGTGCCCTGGCAGGACTGGCTGCCGATGAAGGCCGCCGACGCCCCCGCCAGCTGGTCGGTGCGCGCCGATTCCCCGTTCCAGTCGATGGAAGAGGTCATCGAAGAGGCCAAGGCCAACCCCGGCAAGCTGACCATCTCGACCTCGGGCACCGGCGGCGTCTGGCACGAGGTGTCGCTGATCATCGCCAACATGGCCGGGATCGAAATGAAATACGTCCCCTACAAGGGCGGCAAGCCGGCCACGCTTGCCGGGCTTCAGGGCGAAACCGACATCGCGGGCGGCGGTCTGCACGAACATATCGACCTGATCCGCAGCGGCGAGCTGCGCAACCTGTGCCACGCCAGTTCGGCGGATGTGACGCTCAAGGATGGGCGGGTGCTGCCGTCCATCGGGGGCATCCTGCCCGAGACGCAAAAGATCCTGCCGGTGGGCGCCACCTACAATTTCATGGTGCCGCGCGCGCTGCCCCCCGAAATCCTGCAACAGCTGGTCGATGCGTTCCGGGTGGCGGCGACCTCGGACGGGTTCAAGCAGATGATGGAACAAAGCTTCTTTCAGCCCGGGCTGCTGGTGGGCGAGGAAGCCGACCGTCAGGGCGCGCTGATGGAAACGATCACCGCCGACATCTTCAACAAGAACAAGGACGCCATCGGCGCCGATGTTCGCACCGCCAAGGAACTGGGCCTGCCCGCGCCCGAGGATTTCGACAGCTGGTGGCCGCCCCAGGGCTATGTCGCGCCTCCGATCAGCTGATCGCGCGCCGGTCCGGGCGGCGCCATCGCGGCCCGGACCCCCTGCCTGCCCTGAACCCACCAGCCAATGGCTGGCACCGGAGGTGCCATCATGACTTCACCCGTTTCCGAAGACATCAAGTTCGAAGGCGAGGACGCGAACGCCGGCCTTGCCGCCCCGCTGCTTGACCTGATCGCCGCGGGCGCGTTGCTGCTGACGGCGGTGGTGGTGATGATCGCATCGCTGCGCCTGCCGGTGCCGGGATCGGCGCTGACCGCGCCGGGGCTGATGCCCCTGGTGGCCGGGGCGTCGCTGGCGGTGATGGCGCTGATCCTGGGCAATTCCGCGCTAAGGCGGCGCAGGGACGGGATCGGCAGCGACATCCTGCTGGGCGATGCGGGCGAACACGCGCGCATGCTGGCGCTGGCGGGAATGGTCGGGGCCTATATCCTGGGGCTGCAGTTCCTTGCCTTTCAGCTGTTCTTTGACATCGCGGGCGCGCCCTTCGTGCTGTCGGCCTTCGAGCCGGTGACCATCATCGCGCTGACCGGGATCATGCACGTGTTCTGGCGCGGCCCGCTCTGGGCCAAGGCCGCGATTGCCGTCGCCTGGGCGATCGCGCTGTCGGTGACCTTTCAGAAGCTGTTCCACATCCCGCTGCCCGGAGGGTTCTAGGCCATGCTGGACGCATTCATCCAACTCATGTCGCCGACATTGCTGGTGATGACGCTGGCGGGGGTGTCACTGGGCATCATCTGGGGGGCGCTGCCGGGGCTGTCGACGACCATGGCGATGGGCCTTCTGATCGGCCTGTCGGCGGGAATGCCGCAGGATCTGGCGATCTGCTTCATGATCGGGGTCTATACCGGGTCGGTGTTCGGGGGGGCGATTTCGGCCATCCTGATCAACATTCCCGGCACCCCCGACGCGGTGCCCACGATGATCGAAGGCCACCAGCTGGCCCAACGCGGCGAGGGCGGCCAGGCGCTTGGCATGTCGATCACCGCGTCCTTCATGGGCGGCACGCTGGGCATCGTGCTGCTGATCCTGTTCATCCCGCTGATCCTCAGCTTTGCGCTGAACTTTCGGTCGTGGGAGATGTTCTGGCTGGCGGTGATCGGCATCATGGTGTCGGGGTCGATGGCATCGGGGGAAATGCCGCTGAAAGGCTGGATCGCCGGCTGGATCGGCATGCTGGTCGCGCTGGTCGGGCTGGATGAGATCCACGCCGTGCCGCGCTTTACCTTCGGCAGCTACCTGCTGTTCGACGGCATCAGCTATGTCGCCATCCTGATCGGCCTGTTCGGGCTGACCGAGATCCTGCGCACCTTGCCGTCACGTTCGGCGCCGACCATCCCCAGCACGGTGGGCCGGGTCCTGCCGACCATGGGCCGCCTGCTGCGCTATACGCCCGCCGCGACGCGGTCGGGCATCCTTGGGGCGCTGATCGGCGCGGTGCCGGGGGCGGGGGCCAACGTGGCTTCGTTCCTGGCCTATGACATCGGCCGGCGCCGCGCCTCGCCCGAAGAACAGGCGAAATGGGGCAAGGGCAGCTATCAGGCGCTTGTCTGCGCCGAGACGTCCAACAACGCCAATATCGGCGGATCGATGCTGCCGACGCTGGCGCTTGGCATTCCGGGCAATGCCGCCGCCGCCGCGCTGCTGGCCGCGCTCACGCTCAAGAACGTCAGCGTCGGCCCCACCATCCAGATCGACCACCCCGGCCTGATCTATTTCATCTACGGCGCGCTGCTGCTGGCCAACCTGATGATGTTCGGCGCGGCCTTCGCGCTGATCAAGCCCTGCGTCAAGCTGTTCAGCCTGCCGCGCGGGGTGCTGATGCCGCTGATCATCCCGGTCTGCGTGATCGGCGCCTGGTCGGTCAAGCTGTCGATGTTCGACGTCTGGGTGATGTTCGGCGCGGGGCTGTTCGGCGTGGCGCTCAGCGTGTTCCGCTTTCCGGTCGCGCCGATCGTGCTGGGGGTGATCCTTGCCCCGCTGGCCGATGAGAACCTGCGCCGCGCGCTGCTGGTGTTCGAGGACAAGTCCATCGGCTTCGTCCTGTCGCAATGGATCGGCACGGTGCTGATGGCCGCCGTGCTGTTCGTGATCGCCGAAGGAATCCTGCGCGGGCTGAGGGCCCGCCGTCAGAAGCCCGCCCCGATGGCGGCGGAATGAAACAGAAGGACTGGTCAAAGATGAAGACGGACAGACAACAGGTTGGGTTGGCGATCGTGGGATGCGGCACCATCGGGCGCATCCGCGCCGAACTGGCGCGCGCCTTTCCCGGCATCGGCTGGATCGGGCTGTGTGACATCAAGTCCGACATCGGCCGCAAGCTGGCCGACGACGTGGAGGCGGATTTCTACACCGACGATTACCGCGAATTGCTCAACCGCCCCGAGGTGACGGCGACGATCATCGCCACGGATGAAAACTTTCACTTCGATCCCACCATGCTGGCCATCGAAAAGGGCCACGCGCTGTTCATCGAAAAGCCGCTGGCCACCGATGCGCGCCAGTCCGCGCAGATCCTCGCCGCGATCGAGGCGAACGGCATCGATGCGGTGGTCGGCTACACCCAGCGTTTTCGCCGCCGGTTCCTTGCGATCAAGGAACGGCTGGTGACAGGGCAGATCGGAGACGTTCATTCCGTCGTCACCCGCGCCTTCATGAACCGCATGGTGCCCATCGCCACCACCCGCCGCACGCAGGATCGCGCCACGCTGACGCCGATGGTGGTGTCGGGCACGCACAGCCTGGACATGTCCATGTGGCTGATGGAGGGCAAGAAACCGGTGTCGGTCTTTGCGCAATCCTGCGACAGGGTGCTTTCGGTCCATGGCACCAAGGACAGCACCTTCGGCGTCTTCACCATGGATGACGGCACCATCTGGTCCATGAACATCAGCTGGGCCCTGCCCGAGGTCTGGCCCGGTGCCGTCTACGGCATCGAAATCGGCATCGTCGGCACCGAGGGCGTCATCGACATCGAAGACACCCACCGCGATCTGGTCATGGCCACCAACATCGCGCAGGGCGGCGGCTATGTGCCCGACGGCTACGTGGCCCCGGCGCGGCACGTGGATTTCCTGACCTCGTACCCGCCGGGCGATCTGCATGACGGGCAGCTTTGGGGCCCCATGCGCGAGGAAACCAACAGCTGGTTCCAGCGCGTCTATGCCGGCGCGCGCACGCCCCACGCCACCGCCGCCGATGGCCACCGCAACCTGATGATGACCATGGCGATGGACCTGTCGGCCAAGCGCGGCGTGCCCGTGGCGCTGCCGGTCGATCCGGCCGAGCTGATGCGGGAACTGGTGGGATGAGCGCGCCGCACCGCATCGTCTTCGGCGGCTACCAGGGCCCCAATTCGGTTCACACCCGCGGCGCCGGGCAGTTCGCCGCCGCGCTGCACCGGCTGACCGGCGGCACGGCCGAAGTCCTGTTGCGCCCCGACATCACCCGCGACGGGCACAAGGCCGCGGACCTGCTGGCCATGGTCGAGGCGGGCGAAATCCACGGCTGCTATTTCTCGTCCAGCTACATGGCCGGGCGGGTGCCTTCGCTTTCGTTGTTCGACATGCCCTTCGCCGCCCCGGCGCGCGATGCGCTGTTCGACCGGCTTGACGGCGCGCTTGGCGACTGGATCACCGCCGATGTCGCCGCGCGCACCGGGTTCACGGTGATGGGCTATTGGGACAACGGGCTGCGCCATATCTCGGCCAAGCGCGCGCTGGCGACACCGGGGGATTGCGCGGGGCTAAGCCTGCGCACCCTTGCCAGCGACGATCACCAGCGGGTGTTCCGCGCGCTTGGCTTCGACCCGCAGGTGATCGACGTCAAGGATCTGGCCGCCGCCGTCGCCTCGGGCAAGGTCGACGCGCAGGAAAACCCGCTGACCAACATCTACAATTTCGCCCTGCACCGCGCGCAGCCCGACATCACCCTGACCGGCCACCTGCAAGGGGTGGCGCCGGTCTGGTTCCACCGCGCCACGGTCGAAAGCTGGCCCGATGATCTGCGCCGCGCCGTGGCCGCCGCCCTGCGCGAGGCCCGCGACGCCCAACGCGCCTATGCGCGCGCCGATGACATCGACTGCGCCGAACGCCTGCGCGCGGACGGGGCGCGGCTGCACAGCCTGACGGACAGCCAGGCCAAGGCCTTTCGCGATGCGGTTCTTTCGCAGAACGCGCAGACCCGGGCCCGGATCGACCCCGGTGCCCTTCAGCTTTTCGAACAGCACCGGGAGATCACGGCATGATGCATGACAGTCCTGTTTCCAACGAACGCCCTTCGGTGCACGGCGCGCCGCTGACCCATCGCGACCGCCTGCGCAGCCCCGAAACGCTGACCCTTGCGGCGCTGCTGATCGCATCGGCGCTGTCGCTGCTGTGCCTTGGCTCGCTGGTGGCCGAACCCAAGGCGCTGTTCGGGCGGTCGCTGTCGGCGATCCCGCCAAGCCTGTTCCCGATGCTGGTTCTGACCGCGCTGGCGCTGCTCAGCGCGATCGCGCTGGTCCTGCAACTGCGCGGCATGGTCCCCGATGAAGGCGCGCCGCTGTCCGTTCCCGACTCGCCCCGCGCCACGGCGCTGTTCGGGATCATGCTGCTGTATGCGCTGATCCTGACCCAGATCGGGTTCCTGATTTCCACCATCGTGGCGGTATCGCTGATTTCGCTGCTGATGGGCGCGCGGTCGATCCCGCAGATCGCGGCGGTGGCGATCCTTGGCCCCGTTCTTTTGTACCTTGCCGCGACCCGCCTGCTGGCGGTGTCGCTGCCCGAACTTGACGTGGTCGAAACGATCTACGCCGCCATCCCGGGGCTGTGACACGCGCATGCCCCTGATTTCGAAGACAGATATTCCCGCCAAGAGGCCTGCATGCTAGATCAATTCACCCAAGGGTTCGCGATGGCCATGCGCCTGGACACCGTCGCGCTCATGAGCTTCGGGCTGTTCGCCGGCATGCTTGTCGGCGCCTTGCCCGGATTCACCACGCTGATGGCGATGGCCATCCTGCTGCCGATTTCCTTCTTTCTTGATCCGGTGGTGGGCATTCCGTTCCTGCTGGGCATCTACAAGGGCGGGATCTTTGGCGGCAGCGTTCCGGCGATCCTGATTTCGATGCCCGGCACCGGCGCATCGGTGGCCACGTCCCGCGACGGCTACAAGCTGACGCAGAAGGGCCAGTCGCGCAAGGCGCTGGACATGGCGCTGGTGTCATCGGTGTTCGGCGATACCGCCAGCGACATCTTCACCATCGCGATGATCTTTCCCATCGCGTTCCTTGTCATGCAGTTCGGCCCGCCAGAGCTGTTCGCCGTGCTGCTCATGAGCCTGGTGATCATCGCCGCCACTTCGGGGACCAACCCTGTCAAAAGCCTGATGATGATCATGCTGGGCCTGTGGCTGTCGTTCATCGGCACCGACCCGCTGGGGGGCGTCGAACGCTTCACCTTCGGGCTGTTCGACCTGAAATCGGGGATACCGCTGCTGCCGATGCTGATCGGCGTCTTCGCGCTGCCCGAGGTCGCATCGGTGGTGATCCGCAACGAAAAGGCCCGCAAGCTGACATCGCTGGTGGGCGAGCGGCTGAACTGGGCCGAACTGCGCCGCTGCATGCCCACGATCGGGCGTTCGACTGTGATCGGCACCATGGTGGGCATCGTGCCCGGCCTTGGGCAGATCGTCGCGGCGATGATGGGTTATTCGGCGGCCAAGAACGCATCGAAACACCCCGAAACCTTCGGCGAGGGCGAACTGGAAGGCGTCGCCGCCGCCGAAGCCGCCAACAACGCGGTGAACGGGCCCACCATGGTGCCGCTGCTGACGCTGGGCATTCCGGGCGACAACGTCACCGCGATCCTGCTGGGGGCCTTTGTCGCGCAGGGTCTGCGCCCCGGCCCGCAGCTGTTCGAGGAACAGGGCGCCACGGTCTTCGCCATCCTGGTGGCGATGGTGATCGCGAACCTGCTGTTCCTGGTCATCGGCTACCTGTCGATCCCGATCTTTTCGCGGCTGGTGACGATCCGCACGTCGGTGCTTATTCCGCTGGTGATCATGTTCGCCTTTGCCGGCACCTATGTGTACCGGTCGGACCCGGTCGACCTGCTGATGCTGGTGGGCTTCGGCATCTTCGGGATCATCGCGCGCGCCGCGAAATTCGACGTGATGCCGATGGTGATGGGATTCATCCTTGGGCCGTCGATGGAATACGCCTTTGGCCAGACCATCGCCATGTCGGGCGGCGACACCGCCGGCTTTTTCCTGACCGAACGCATCGGGGCGCTGTGCGTGCTGATCGCGACACCGGTGATCGGCTTTCTGCTGTGGAAGCGGCTCAACGCGCGCGCGCTTCCGGCCTGACCGGGGCGGGCGCAAACATCAATCAACCAAGGGAGGAACCTTACGATGATGAAGAAAGCTTTCAAGGCGACGCTGACGGCCTTTGCGCTGGCGGCGACGGCGCTGGCCGGAACCAGCGGCAGCGCGGTGGCGGAATATCCCGAAAAGCCGGTGACCATGGTGATCCCGCTGGGGGCGGGCGGGTCGCACGACCTGAACGCGCGGGTGATCACGTCGATCCTGCCGACCTACCTGAACCAGCCGGTGATCGTGCAGCTGACCCCGGGCGCCGGCGGTCAGAAGGGCACGCAGGAAGTGGCGCGCGCCAGGGCCGATGGCTACAAGCTGCTGTTCACGCACAACTACATCGACATGCTGCAACAATATGTCGAAAACCTGCCCTATGATCCCATGGCCGATTTCGTGCCCATCGCGCGGATCAACTATGCGCCCACATCCGTGATCGTGCGCGCCGACAGCCCCTACCAGACCTTCGAAGACCTGGTGGCGGATGCCCGGGAAAACCCCGGCCAGGTGCAGATGGCCCATTCGGGCAACTGGGGCGCCTTTTTCGTGCCGGCGGCGCAGATGATGCAAAAGCTGGATATCTCGCTGAACCTCGTGCCCTATCAGGGCGGCGGACCGGCCCTGCAGGCGCTGCTTGCGGGTGATGCGGATGTGACCATGGCCTTTCCCTCGGCGTTGTCCGAAATGCTGCGCGCGGGCGAAATCCGGGTGCTGGCCACGGCGGGCGAAGAGCGGATCTATGACGATGTTCCGACCTTTTCCGAAGTGGGCGTGGATGGCGACATCGGCTTCATGCACCGCTTTGTCCTGGCCCCTGCCGGCACCCCGCAAGACGTGGTCGACACCCTGTCGGATGCGTTTTCCAAGATGTTCGACGATCCGACCTTTGCCAAGCTGATGGCGCGGCTGGGCGAAAGCGTCGATCCGATGTCGGGCCCCGACTACCAGGCCCTGCGCGAAGGTCAGGCAAGCGCCTATCAGGAACTGGTGTCCGACCTGACGGCAACGCAATAAGCGTGGAAACGGGGCCGGGGCGCAGGCCCTGGCCCCTGGCCGCGACGACCCGCTTGCCCCGCGGTGGTTGATCATCCCGGCGGCCGCATGGCACATCAGGGGACACGCAGCCGAAACCGCGAGGCCGGATGAGCGACAAGATACTGACGCGAACGCGCAGCTGGATCGTGAATTCGGGCCTGACCGAAGGCGACCGCCTGCCCCCCGAACGCACCCTGTGCACCCGGCTGGGGGTCACCCGGTCAGAGTTGCGCAAATCGCTGCTGCTGCTGGAAGCCGAGGGCCTGCTGACCCGCCACGTGGGGCGCGGCACCTATCTTGCGCGGCTGCCAAGCGGCGCCGGCAGCGCGGGCATCGAGGCGGCGATTTCCGCCCTGTCCGAATCCACCGGCCCGATCGAGGCCATGTCGGCCCGCCTTGCGCTGGAACCCGAAACCGCCGCGCTGGCGGCGCTGCACGCCACGCCTGCGCAGCTGCGCGAATTGCGCCGCCTGTGCCAGGCGATGCCGGTGGCCAGCAGCTGGGGCAGCTATGAACATCTGGACAGCCGCTTTCACGAAACCATCGCCGAGGCGTCGGGCAACGCGCTGTTGCAGGCGATGCACCGCATCCTGAACGGCGTGCGGCTGGTGGTGGTCTGGCGCCGGCTGGAAACCCCCGACCGCGGCCCCGACGGCGATTACCATTCCTTTGCCGAACACGACGCCATCCTTGCGGCCATCGAACGGCGCAAGCCCGACGAGGCGCGATCGGCCATGCTGCGCCATCTCAATTCCACGCTGAACACCATGATGGCGCGCCGGGATCGAGATTTCTCATACCGTCCATCAGATTAACTTTCTTTCGGCAAATCGCTGAAACGCCTATGTTTTTCGCAACCTATCCATCGGAGGAAATCAGGATGCGACAAGTCGAGGTAGCGGTCATCGGGACCGGTTGGTGCGGCGGCATGCGCGCGGAATCGCTGGCAAAAACGGCCCTGGTCGACAAGCTGCACATCTGCGAGATCCGGCCCGAAAGGCTGGCCGAGGTCAAGGCGCTGACCAACCCGGCCTCGGCCACCGACAATTACCACGATATCGTCGCCAATGACGCCATCGAAGTGGTCTATATCTCGACCACGCCGGAACCCACGCATTACCCCATCGCGCGCGATTGCCTGAAGGCGGGCAAGCATGTGCTGCTGGAAAAGCCCATCGCGATGGACCTGTCCGAAGCCGATGACCTGATCAACATCGCGCGCAGCCAGGGGGTGAAGTTCACCATCGGCTATTCGCAGCGCTTCAACCCCAAGATCGCCTATGCCCGCAAGGCGATTGCCGAAGGCAAGCTGGGCAAGATCGTCAATGTCATGGTCTCGCGCCACCTGTCGCGCAGCCTTGGCTCGCGCATCGCGAACCGGGTCAAGCTTTCCCCGGCGGCGATGGAAAGCACCCATGACCTTGATTTCGTGTTCTGGCTGCTGGCCCCGGCCAAGCCCGAACGGATCTATTCGCAGGGCGCCTATGGTTTCATGAAAGAGCTGAACGGCTCTTATGACTGCATGTGGAACACGGTGAACATGAGGGACGGCAGCCTTGTGGTGATCGGCGGGGGCTGGAACCTGGCGCCAAGCTATCCCAATTCTTGCGCCACCTGGATCGAAATCACCGGCACCGAAGGCTCGCTCGTGCTGGATGACACGGCGCGCGATCACTGGCTGAACACCGTCGAAGGCGGCACGCAATTTCCCATGTCCACCATGCCGGGCGAACATGTCGATCACATGTATGCCGGTCAGATGGGGCCGGAAACGATCCATTTCCTTGAATCGGTGCTGCTGGACCGCCCGCCGCTGGTCGCTCCGGAACATGCGCGCATGGTGATGGAAACCTATCTTGGCGCCGATGTGTCGGCCGCAACCGGCGAGGTCGTCGGCCTGCCGCTGTCCAACAGCGCCATGGCGGCGCTGGCGGATCTGAAGGCCGCGCAATGATCGCTTGCGGCGTGATCGGGCTGGGGCAGATGGGGCGGGGCATCGCGCGCCGCCTTGATGCCGCCGGGATGCTTGTCGCCGCCGCCGATACGGCCCCGGGCGCGCTTGCAGCCGCCGGGCTGTCGCGCGGCGTGCAGGGCGATTGCGCCGCGGCGGATGTGCTGTTGTTCGTG
>CAXICP010000033.1:0-14269 GCA_964022595.1 uncultured Salipiger sp. | reverse complement strand
GTATCGCCCGCGATGTTGCGCGCGCGGTCAAGTTCCAGCCCCATCCAGCCCATCCCTTCGCAGACGCGTTCGCGGATCGCGCGGGAATTTTCCCCGATGCCGCCGCAGAACACCAGCGCATCCAGCCCGCCAAGCGCCGCCGCCAGCCCGCCCAGTTCGCGCCGGATGCGAAAGACGAAATAGTCGATGGCGGCGTCTGCCTCGGCGGTGCCCGCCGCTTCCAGCGTGCGCATGTCATGGCTTAGCCCCGACAGGCCCAGCAGCCCCGAGCGGTGGTAGAACAGCTCGCGCACCTCGTCGATGGTCATGCCTTCCTGCTGCACGAGATAGAAGATCACGCCGGGGTCGATCTGCCCGGTGCGGGTGCCCATCGGCAGCCCGTCCAGCGCGGTAAACCCCATGGTGGATGCGACCGAGCGCCCGCCCTGCATGGCGCACATGGACGCGCCATTGCCAAGATGGGCCACGATCACGCGCCCGTCGTGGATCAGCGGGGCGATGCGGCTCAGCTCACCTGCGATGTAATCATAGGACAGCCCGTGAAAGCCGTAGCGGCGCACGCCCTTGTCGTAATATTCGCGCGGCAGGGCAAACACGTCGTTGACCCAAGGGTGGGTGCGGTGAAAGGCGGTGTCGAAACAGGCCACCTGCAGCGCGTCCGGAAACGCCCGCTGCGCCGCATCGATGCCCGCAAGGTTATGCGGCTGGTGGATGGGGGCAAAGGGCGACAGGCGGCGCAGTTCCTCGGTCACCTGCGGGGTCAGCAGCGCCGGTTCGGCAAAGCGCGGCCCGCCGTGCACCACCCGGTGGCCGACGGCGGCGGCGGTGACACCCGGGAAATGCCGGCGCAGCACGCCAAGCGCGGTGTTCAGGGCCGATGCATGGTCGCGCGCCTCGGCCTGGGTCAGGTCGTGGGCGATGGCGGGCTGCCCGGCGCCAAGGCTGACCTTCAGCTTCGGCGCGGCGCCGATCGAATCCACCAGCCCCACGGCCATCGGCGCGGGCGGCCCGTCGATCGAGAACAGCCCGAATTTCAACGAGGATGACCCGGCGTTGAGCGTCAGCGCCACGGAGGTTGTCGTCATGGTGTCGCCTTCGGGTTTCGGGCGGTGAATGCGGTCGCGGGCTGCCATCCGTTCGGCGCCGCGCCGCGTCCACAAAGCCCCGGGGCGCGCGCGGTTTCAACCCCCTTCGCGCATGGCGGCGCGGCGCAAGGGAAAAGGGGCGGACCCGGCGGCCCGCCCCCTTCGGTATTGCACAGGACCCTTAGAGGTCAGTGTTCGTTGTAGGCGTGCTTTTCGTGCACCGCGGCGATGATGATCGTCCCGAAGGTGATCGCCACCGCAAGCAGCAGGAACAGCATCATGATGGCCGGCTTGTCGGCATAGGTGAAATAGGCCTCGGCCCCTTCCCAGCTTTCGATCGGTGAGGTGTTCATGACAGGTTTCCTTGCTTATTCGGCCGGGGACGCGGCAACGCTGCCGGGCGTGGCGACGTTGACGGGACCGGGGGTGTAGTTTTCGGGATAGGCCGAGACCGGCACCTTGACGATGTCCAGACCCTTTTCCTGGATGTGGTCGGGCACGCGCAGCAGGCCTACCGCGTTCAGCACGAAGGACACCACGTAGCCGGGCACGAAGCCAAGCACCGCCATTGTCACGGCGCCCACGATCTGGCCCCAAAGGCTGACCGGCGGCATGCCGTCGACGTTGGGATAGCCCGACGCGAACACGCCGCAGGACACCACGCCGATCAACCCGCCGATGCCGTGCACCGGGAAGGCGCCGACCGCGTCGTCGATGCCGACCTTTTCAAGCCAGACGGCGACCATGGGAACCACGAAGCCGCCAAAGGTGCCAAGCACGAAGGCAACGGGCGGGTAGTAGACATCAAGCCCCGAAGCGGCGGCAAAGATGCCGATCAGCGCGCCGGACATCATCCAGAACGGATCGCGCGTCTTGACCCAGGCGCCGATGATGCCGCCTGCCATGCCCATCAGCGTGTTGAATGCGAATGCCGACAGCGTGGTGGGCTGACCGTAGATGTTGATCCACTGCTCGCCGGGCATGTAGATGATGCACCCGCCAAGGAAGCCGAAGAAGCCGACGATGATCAGCATCAGGCCGGTGATGGTGAAGGGGATGTTATGCGCAAAGATCGCGTTGGCGCTGCCGTCGGCGTTGAACTTGCCCACGCGCGGGCCAAGGTTGATCAGCACGCCAAGCGCGAAGAAGCCCGCGACCATGTGAACCACGCCCGCCGCGCCGACGTCGTGATAGCCGAACTTGACCGTCAGCCAGCCGGTCGGGTGCCAGCCCCAGGCGCCGCCCAGGATCCACACGACCGATCCCAGAAGGATCGCAAGGATCAGGAAGCCTGCGGTCTGGATGCGTTCGATCACCGCGCCCGAGAAGATCGAAGCGGTGGTTGCGGCGAACAGCGTGAAGGCCGCCCAGAAGATGCCGGTGGCGTCCTCGGCGGGCAGCAGGCCGTTGTAGAACGACAGGTAGATGTACCAGCCGAAGAAGTAGAAGGTCGGCACCATGAAGGCGAAGGCAAGAATGTTCTTGATCCCCGATGCCAGCACGTTCTTGACCCGGCTCGCGCCCATTTCATAGGCCAGAAAGCCCGCGTGGATGGCGATCATCAGCGCCGTGCACCACCAGTAGAATATTTCCGAATTGATCGTCCCCGACATCGCGGTGCTGCTTTCCAGGGCAGCCAGCCGTTCCGTCAGGGCGGCGAGTTCCTGTTCCATTGTCCGTCGTTCCCCATTGTTGGTTTTTCTGGGTCAAAATTATCGGCAGGGCTTTTGGCGCCCCTGAGCCTCAGAGTGAAGAAAGTTTCCCCTGAACAAATCCCGGCGCGGGGCGCGCGGCGGTGAATCCCCCGCTTTGTTCGGTTCAGGGCGAAAATGGCCGTGCCGTGCCCCATTTCTGGGCGCTGTGAAAACCGGGACTGCCTGCGCCGCGAGCGATTCTACCCCTGAGAATAAAAATTTCCCCTCAGTAATAACTTTCGCTGGACAGGAGGTGAGTCGCCGGGGCTGATTTGGGATCAGACAGGAACTTGGAAAACCACAGCAGGGACGCGATCGCATGGATATCGAAAGCTTTGTCGAACAGGAGGGCCGCGCCGATCTGGTCCGCCAGGTGCGTGAAAAGATCGACGCGCTGGGCATCGAGTATCTTTATCTGCAATTCGTGTCGGTGACCGGCAAGATCATGGGCAAGGGCATTCCCGCCGATCACTGGGAAAGCGTGGCGCAAAAAGGGTTCCAGCTGGTTTATGGTTCGACCGTGAACCTGTTCACCGACCGGGGCGGCAACTATCTTGGCTATGGCCCCGAGGCGGCCGAGCTGGTGGGCATTCCCGAACCGGAAACCTTCATGCAGCTGCCCTGGGCGCCGGAAATCGGCCGGATGTTCTGCACCCTGTTCCGCAACCGCGAGGAAAAGGTCGACCCCGGCGCCTACCTGACCGCCGACAGCCGCGGCAACCTGCGCCGCATGCACGAAGCGTTCAAGAAGAAGCACGGGCTGCAGCTGCGCATGGGCACCGAGCCCGAGATGATGTGGCTCAAGTACGACGAGAACGGCAAGCCGTCCGAGGGCGTCTCCAAGCCCTATTGCTACCACATCCACCAGTTCGAGGCGCTGCGCCCGGTGTCGATGCAGGTGATCCGCTATTCGCGCAAGATGGGTCTGGACATGATCCAGGGCGACCACGAGGACGCGCCCGGCCAGCTTGAACTGAACTGGGCCTTCGACGATGTGCTGCGCAACGCCGACCGGCTGACCACCTACCGCCAGCTTTGCGCGCAGGTGGCGCGGGAAAACGGCATCTTTGCCTGTTTCATGACCAAGCCGTTCATGGGTGTCAGCGCCTCGGGGTGCCATCACAACATGTCGCTGTGGACCGAAGGGCAGGACAAGTTCCGCCGCACCGGAAACGATCCCGACAACCTGCCGGGGATGGAAGCGAATTACATGTATGTCTCGGGCGGGGACAACACCTTCATGCCCGACACCGACGATCCTCAGATGCCGGGCAAGACGGGGCTGAAGGCGATCGGCGGGGTGGTGCAGCATCTTCAGGCGCTCACGGCCATCGGCGCGTCCACCGTCAACAGCTACCGGCGGCTGTGGGATACGGGGTTCTGGGCGCCGGTGTTCAGCGACTGGGGCTTTCAGAACCGCACCACCGGGCTTCGCGTGTCGGCGCCGGGGCGGTTCGAATACCGATCCGTTGATTCGATGGTGAACCCCTACCTGATGGGCTCGACCCTTCTGGCGGCGATGGATGACGGGCTGGACAATGCGCTTGACCCGGGCGAGCCCGAAGAGCGCAACATCTACGAGGCCATCGAACAGGGCAAGAAGGTCAAGAAACTGCCCATGTCCCTCGGCGAGGCGCTGATCCACCTGGAAAACGACGAGGTGGTGCGACGCGGCCTTCCGGGCGAGATGTTCCGCCTGTACCATGAATACAAGACGGACGAATGGGCGCGCTTCATGTCCACCGTCACCGACTGGGACAAGGATACCTACATGGAATGCCTGCCATGAGCCTTGAGGCGCAATTCCCCGACGCGCCGTTTCTCGACGTGGCCAACCCGGCGTTTTCGCTGCGTTCGGCCCCGGTGCGCGCGGCACGCGCCGCCAGCTGGTACGCCCGCACGCCCTATGGGCTTGCGGTGCTGCGCCACAAGGAAATGGGCCAGCTGCTGACGCATAAATCGCTTATCCAGGGCAGCCACGCCTGGCCGGCGCTGAACGGGGTGACCTCTGGCGTGTTCGCCGATTGGTGGAACAAGTCGATTCTGGTGACCGAAGGCGATGACCACTGGCGCCTGCGCAAGCTGGTGAACCCGGCGTTTTCCCCGAAGATCGTCAAGGGGCTGATGCCTCAATTCGAACGCATCGCCAACGATCTGGCGGATGGGTTCATCGCGCGCGGGTCCTGCGATTTCATGGCCGAATTCGCGGACCCCTATGCGGCGCGGGTGTTGTGCCTGCTGCTGGGCCTGCCGGAATCGCAGGCGGGGTTCATCCTGCGCACCTCGGCCACGATGGGGCTGGCGCTGGGCGTGAATTTCCCCGACCTTGTGGGTGAGATCGAGGCGGCGACGGTCGAGCTGGGCGATTACATCAGCGACGTGCTCAGGCAGCGCGAGACATCCCCGGGCGATGACATCCTGTCGGTGATGGTGCAGGCGCGCGAGGATGGCGACCGGCTAAGCCATGACGAGCTGTGGAACCTTGCGTTGATGCTTGCCTTCGCGGGGGTGGACACGACGCGCAACCAGCTGGGCCTTGGGCTGTCGATGTTCGCAGCCCACCCCGACCAGTGGGAGGCGCTTGCCGCAGATCCGTCGCTTGACATGGCTGCCGCGACCGAAGTCATGCGCATGCGCCCCACCATCACATGGGTGTCGCGCGAGGCGATCGAGGATTTCGAATACGGCGGCATCACTATCCCCAAGGGCACGGTACTGCATCTTTATTCCGAAAGCGCCGGCACCGACCCCGAAGTCATGGCAGATGCGGGGTTCGACATCACCGCCAAGCGCGCGCGCAATTTCGGGTTTGGCGGCGGCGTGCATCACTGCCTTGGCAATCTTGTGGCGCGCAACGACATGGCGGTGGCCTATCGCGTGCTGTCATCGCGGATGCAGGCGCCGGTGATCGGGGACGGGGCGACCTGGCTTGCCGACAGCGGCAACACGGGGCCGATTTCCCTGCCGATCACCTTCGCCGCGCGCTAGCTTTCGGGACTCGCAATCAAGGGCGCGCCTTGCCGGGTGCGCCCTTGTTCCGTTTGCTGCGCGCTACAGCGTCGCAGCGATCCTGCCCGCCCCGAACGCGCCGATCAGGATTGCGGGGGCGTTGGTGTTGCCCGATATGATGCGGGGCATCACGCTGGCATCGGCAATCGACAGGTTCTGCGTGCCGTGCACGGCCATGGTGGCGGGGTCGGTGACCGACATGGCATCGATGCCCATCCTTGCGGTGCCGACAGGGTGATAGATGCTGTCGGCGGTGGCGCGCACGACGGCGTCAAGATCGGCGGCGGTTCGGGCCGTGGGGCCGGGGCGCAGTTCCTCGCCCGCAAAGGCGGCAAGGGCGGGTTGGCGGCACAGCTCGCGCAGCAGTTCAAGCCCTTGGCGCAGCAAGGTCCGGTCGGTTTGCTCGGCAAGGTAATTGGGATCGATCAGCGGTTTCGCGGTCGGGTCGGCAGAGGCAAGGCGCAGCGTGCCTCGGCTTTGCGGCTGCAACTGCGTGACGTCGATGGCGAAGCCGTGGCCGCGATCATCCGCCGTGGCCCCGTCAAAGGCGAGCGCGTTGATGAAATGAAGCTGCGTGTCGGGCGGGCCGGGCGCATCGTCAAGGCGCAGGAAGGCACCGGCCTCCAGCCCCTGCTGCGTGCCGACGCCTTGCCTCGTCAGCAGCCATCGCGCGCCGGTGGCCAGGTTGTTGGGGAATTTCGCGTGATCCCATAGCGACAGGGGCCGCGTCATGCGGTGCTTGACCTTGACCTCTAGGTGATCGTGCAGGTTTTCGCCCACGCCGGGCAGGTCGGCGGCGACGGGAATGCCATGGTGGGTCAGGTGGTCGGCGGGGCCGATGCCGGACAGCATCAGCAGATGCGGCGTGCCGATGGCCCCGGCGCACAGGACCACGTGGCCCGCGCTTAGCACCTTATCCGCAAGGCGGATTCCGGTGGCGCGGGTGCCCTGCATCTGCAATCCGGTGATCTGCGCGCCGGTGCGCAGGGTCAGGTTGGGGCGGTCATTTGCAAGGCCGAGGTAGGCGGCGGCAGCGCTGCGGCGTTTGCCGTTCAGGATGTTGACGCGAAACAGACCGAACCCCTCGGCCTGCCCATCAACGCAATCGCGCACCGGGTAACCGGCCTCAGCACCCGCGTCGATGAACCCCTGGTAGGCGGGGCCGCCTTGGGGCCGGGCGGGGGCCATTATGCGTGTGACCTCATCCAGGGTCGGCTTGATGTCATCCCAGCCCCAGCCCGGCGCGCCGTTCGCGGCCCACCAATCGTAATCGGACGCATGCCCGGTGACCCAGACCATCGCGTTGATGCCCGAAGATCCGCCCAGCACCTTGCCGCGCGGCACGTATAGCTTGCGCCCGTTCATATGGCGTTGCGGCACGGTTTCGTAATGCCAGTTGAACCGGGGATGGGCGATGGCCTTGGCGACGCCGGCGGGCATCTGGACAAAGGGGTGGCGGCCCTTTGGCCCGGCCTCGACCAGCAGCACCTTGCAGGCGGGATCGCGGCTGAGCCGTTCGGCGGCGGCGCAGCCCGCGCTGCCGGCGCCAACGATGATCACGTCCCAGGTCATGCCAGCAGCTCGCACAGGGCGGTGTCGATGACGGCGGTGTCGGGGGCGCTGCGCCCGCCGCCCGCGTAATGGCCCCAGACGGAATCGATGATGCGCAATTCGGCGTTGGGCATCTGCGCCACCTCGGCGGCGTTGTCCTCGGGGGGGAAATACAGATCGGTGCGGCAGGGCAGGATGATCGACCGCGCGGTGATGGCCGACAGCGCCGCCGCCCTGTCGCCGTTGTAGATCGGGTTGGCCGAGATGTCGCACATCTGCCAGGTGCGGATCATCGACAGCATGTCGTTGGCATCCAGCCCGTAATACATCGAATCCCAGGTGTTCTTGAGGTAATCCTCGACCGACACGAAGCCCATGTCGCGCCACAGCTCGGCGCGGAACCACTCCTGCGACAGCACCCAGCCGGCCCAGACCCGCCCCTTGGCGGTCATCCCGCGCCAGGGCTGTTCGCGATAGCGCCCCTGCATCCAGACCGGATCGGTGATCAGCGCGTGCTTCACCCCTTCTAGAAAGGTGTAGGTGTGCCCGGCGGTGATCGCCTGCCCGCAGAAACAGGCCATCGCCGCGACGCGGTCGGGAAACAGCGCGGCCCAGTGATACGCCTGCTGGCCCCCCATCGACCACCCGCAGGCCAGCCGCAGCTTTTCGATGCCGAAGACCTCGCGCAGCAGCCGGTCCTGCAGCATGACGTTGTCATACTGGGTCACGGCGGGAAAATCCGGCCCCGACAGCGGGATCGGCGTGTTGGACGGCGAAGACGACACGCCGTTGCCCAGCATGTTGGGCACCACGATGAAATACCGCTCGGGGTCCAGCGCCATGCCGGGGCCGATCAGGAAATCATTGTCCGAATGGGTGCCGCCATAGCGGGTGGGATAGATGATGGCGTTGTCGCGCGCGGCGTTCAGCGTGCCGTGGGTGCTGTAGGCCAGTCGCGCGCCGCGCAGGGTGATGCCGCATTGCAGGGCGACATCGCCCGCCTCGAAGACCTTGTGGAGAGAGGGTTGCGCGCTCATTCGGTGTCTTCCTTGCAAGCTGTGAACGGTGCCGCGGGGCTGGCACCGGCTGTCGACGGATCGGCTGGCGCGGGCACGGCGGTCAGGTGCCGGAACCATGCGGGCGCCGGCTGCCTGATCCGTGTGCAGCACAGGCCCCACCTTGGGCAGATTCCCATTAGGGGGCGGAATGGACAAGAAGAATGGTTGCGCGAGGGGAAATATTTGTAACCATCAGGAAAACTTGCCTAGCGTGATTGCACAAAGATGGGAGTGGCGGGAATGCGGATTTGCGTGATCGGAGCGGGGCCCTCGGGGCTGGCGCAGCTCAGGGCCTTTCAGGCTGCCAGGGAAAAGGGCGAAGAGATCCCCGAGATCGTCTGCTACGAAAAGCAGCCCGACTGGGGCGGGCTGTGGCGCTATGACTGGCGCACGGGCGTGGACGAATACGGCAACCCGGTGCATGGCTCGATGTACCGCTACCTCTGGTCCAACGGCCCCAAGGAAGGTCTGGAATTCGCCGATTACACCTTTGACGAGCATTTCGGCAAACCCATCGCCAGCTACCCGCCGCGCGCGGTGCTGTTCGATTACATCGAAGGGCGGGTGAAAAAGGCCGGGGTGCGCGACTGGATCCGGTTCTCCACCGTGGTGCGCGACGTGACCTTCGACGATGCCACGGAAATGTTCACCGTCAAGGCGCGCGACTGCCAGACCGACACCGAAAGCAGCGAGCAGTTCGACCATGTGATCGTCGCCTCGGGGCATTTCAGCTTTCCCAACGTGCCCTATTACCCGGGCTTCGAAACCTTCAACGGACGCATTCTGCACGCCCATGATTTCCGCGATGCGCGCGAATTCGAAGGCCGCGACCTGCTGATCCTTGGCACGTCCTATTCGGCCGAGGATATCGGCTCGCAATGCTGGAAATACGGGGCGAAATCCATCACCGTGGCGCATCGCACGGCGCCCATGGGCTATGACTGGCCCGACAACTGGGCCGAGGTGCCCGCCCTGGAAAAGGTCGACGGCAAGACCGCCACCTTCAGGGACGGCACCACAAGGACCGTCGATGCGATCATCCTGTGCACTGGCTACAAGCATCATTTCCCCTTCCTGGGCGATGATCTGCGGCTGAAGACGGCGAACCGGCTGGCGGCGGACGATCTGTACAAGGGGGTGGTCTATACCGGCAATCCGCGTCTGTTCTACCTTGGGATGCAGGACCAGTGGTTCACCTTCAACATGTTCGACGCGCAGGCCTGGTGGGTGCGCGACTGCATCATGGGCAAGATCGCGCTGCCGGGGGCGGACGCGATGCAGGCGGACTGGAAACAGCGGCAGGCGGCCGAGGAGGCGGGGGGCGACGACCACGACGCCATCGTCTACCAGGGCGAATACGTCAAGGAACTGATCGCCGAAACCGATTACCCCAGCTTCAACGTCGATGGCGCGAACGAGGCGTTCTTCCAATGGAAGAAGCACAAGAAAAAGGCGATCATGGCGTTCCGCGACAATGGCTATACCTCGCCCATCACGGGCACGCTTGCGCCGCCGCATCACACGCCCTGGCGTCACGCGCTGGATGACAGCCTTGAGGCGTATCTGCAGACCGGGGCAGAGGCGGCCGAGTGATGGATGCTGCCATGGCGCCATCGCGGGGCGTGCGCACCCCGGGGCTGACCCTGCCCAAGGGCATGGAACGCCACCCGGTGCCGGGGGGCGGCTCGCGCGCGGTGGAAATCCGCGCCGGCGACGTGATCACCGTCGAGGACCGCGAAGGCGGGCAGGTGGCCGAACTGGTGGCCTTCACCCCGGCGGGCAAGGGCGATCCGGGGTTGATCGGGGCGATTGGCACCGCCGGCCCCGAAGGGCTGAAGGCGACGCTGGGCGCATCGGTTTCGGGGCGCGGAGTGGCGCGTGCGCTGGGCGCGGCGGGGTTCGACCTAGGGCAGGCGCGCGCGGTGCGCCTGTTCGCGGACGGCTCGCGCCCGGGCGACACGGCGCGCTTTGTGGCGCAGGGCGACGGGCTGCTGGTGGTGGGCGCGACGGGCGGGCCGATGGCGCCCCATGCGCAGGACACGGTTACCGACCTTTTGCTGTGGATCAGGCGCGCGGCCCCGGGGGCGACCAAGGGCGGGCGCGCGACCCCCGATCCGCTGGCCGACCCGTTGGTCGATCGCAACATCGCCCCGGGCGAGGCGTTCATCTACGAGGTGCCCAAGGGCGGCTGGATCCAGGTGCTTGACGTGCAGGGGCGCGAATGTTCGGCCTTCCAGGCCTTCAGCGCCCGCAGTCTTGATCAGGGCGTGCCGCGCGAAATCGACCCGACCGCCACAAGGTCGATGACCGGGCGGGTCTATCCCAAACCCGGGCTGGCGGCGAAATACTGGACCGTCGACTTCGAACCGCTGGTCGAGATTGTGCAGGACACCTGCGGGCGGCACGACACGTTCGGGCTGGCCTGCACCTCGCGCTCCTACGAAGACATGGGCTATTTCGGCCACGTCAACTGCACCGACAACATCAACCGCGCGCTGGGCCCCTACGGGGTGCGCCCGCGCGCCGGCTGGCCCGCGATCAACTTCTTCTTCAACACGCTGCTGGATGCGGACCACGGCATCGTCACCGATGAACCCTGGTCGCGTCCGGGCGATTACGTGCTGATGCGGGCGCTGACGGACCTTGTGTGCGTTTCGACGGCCTGCCCCGATGACATCGACCCGGCCAACGGCTGGGCCCCGACCGACATACAGCTGCGCACCTATGGGGTGGACGAGGATTTCCGCCGCTCGATCGGTTGGCGCAAGCGTCCGGAGGACGACGTGGAACACACCAGACAGACCGGCTTTCACGCCTGTTTCGCGGCCCATACCCGCGATTTCATCGAATACAACGGCTATTGGCTGGCAAATTCCTTTCCCGGCATCGGCACCACGGGCGAATACTGGGCCTGCCGCGAGAAGGCCGCGATCATGGATCTGTCGCCCTTGCGCAAGTTCGAGATCACGGGCCCCGACGCCGAGGCGCTGATGAACCATTGCGTCACCCGCAACATCGAAAAGCTGGCCGTGGGGCAGGTGGTCTATACCGCCGTCTGCGCGCCGCATGGCGGGATGATCGACGACGGCACGGTGTTTCGCCTTGGCGATCACAACTTCCGCTGGATCGGCGGGTGCGACGGTTCGGGGATGTTCCTGCGCGACGAAGCGGCGCGGCTGGGCATGAACGCCCATGTGCGCAGCTCGACCGACCAGCTGCACAACGTGGCGCTGCAGGGGCGCCATTCGCGCGCCATCCTGTCCGAAATCTTCTGGACCCCGCCGGACCGGCCGAGCGTCGACGAGCTGGGCTGGTTCCGTTTCACCATCGCGCGGCTGGGGGATTTCGGCGGAACGCCGGTGATGATCTCGCGCACGGGCTACACGGGCGAACTGGGCTACGAGGTGTTCTGCCATCCCGATAACGCCCCCGAGGTTTTCGATGCGATCTGGCAGGCGGGCGAGCCATATGGGCTGCAACCGCTGGGGATGGCGGCGCTGGACATGCTGCGGATCGAGGCGGGGCTGGCCTTTGCCGGTCACGAATTCGACGAATCCACCGACCCGTTCGAGGCGGGCATCGGCTTTACCGTGCCGCTCAAGAGCAAGACGGCCGATTTTTCGGGGCGCGAGGCGCTGGTCGGGCGCAAGGCCAATCCGCGGCGCAAGCTGGTGGGGCTGGACATCGACGCCACCACCGTGCCGAGCCATGGCGACTGCCTGCGCATCGGGCGGCTTCAGGTGGGGGTGATCACTTCGGCCACGCGCTCGCCGATATTGGGGCGAACCATCGCGCTGGCCCGGATCGAGGCGATGCACGCCGCCCCGGGCACCGAACTTGAAATCGGCCAGCTCGACGGGCACCAGAAACGGCTTTCCGCCCGGGTCGCGGCTTTTCCGCATTTCGATCCGACCAAATCCCGCGCCAAGGGCGAATACGGGCCATGACCCCCGAAGACCGCGTGCGCGCGCTGGATTTCTGGTCCGGCCCGATCGCAATCGAACCACTTGCGGGCGGGATCACCAACGTCAACTTCGTGGTGACATGCAGCGGCGCGGCTTACGTGGTCAGGTTGGGGCAGGATATTCCCGAACATCTTGTCATGCGCTGGAACGAACAGGCGCTGACCCGCGCCGCGGCAGAGGCCGGCCTGTCGCCCGCGCTGCGCCACGCCGAGCCGGGGGTGATGATCACCGATTACATCAGCTCGACCCCGCTAAGCGAAACCGACCTGCATGACCCCGCCACGCTGTGCGATGCCATCGACCTTGTGGGTCGGGTGCACCGTGACCTGACGCGCCGCGTCACGGGGCCGGTGCTGACCTTCTGGGTCTTTCATGTGCTGCGCAGCTACGCCAGCTACCTTGCCCGCAACGGGTCGCCCCACCTTGCGCGCCTGCCGCAACTGATGGCCGAGGCGATGCAGCTGGAAGAGGCGGCGCAGCCCATCGACATGGTGCTGGGGCACAACGACCTGCTGCCGCAGAACATCCTGCGCGCCGAAGACCGGCTGTGGCTGGTCGATTGGGAATATGGCGGGTTCAACTCGCCGCTGTTCGACCTTGGCGGGCTTGCGTCCAATTCGGGTCTTCCCGAAGACGCGGAACACGAGATGCTGGGCCGGTATCTGGGCCGCGCCCCCGATGCCGCCTACCTGCGCCGTTACCGGGCGATGAAATGCGCCTCGCTTCTGCGCGAGGCGGTGTGGTCGATGGTGTCCGAAATCGCCTCGGGGCTGGATTTCGATTACGCGGGATACACCGAAACCAACCTGCTTCGCTACGCCGCCGCCTTTGCCGCCTGGAAGGACCAAGCATGACCGACTTTCCCACCTCTGCCCGCGCGGTCATCGTCGGAGGGGGCATCATCGGCTGTTCCACCGCCTATCATCTGGCCAAGCTGGGCTGGGACGTGGTGCTGATCGAAGCGCACAAGCTGACCTCGGGCACCACCTTTCACGCCGCCGGGCTGGTGGGGCAACTGCGCAGCTCGGCCAATATCACCGAGCTTCTGGGCTATTCGGTTCGCCTTTACGACACGCTGGAGGCTGAAACCGGGCAGGCGACGGGATGGAAGCGCAACGGCGGTCTGCGCCTTGCCTGCAATGCCGAACGCTGGACCGAGGTCAGGCGTCAGGCCACCACCGCCCGCAGCTTCGGCCTGGACATGCAGCTTTTGACCCCGTCCGAAGCGCAGGCGCTGTGGCCCCTGATGGATGTGTCCGACGTGATCGGCGCCGCCTATCTGCCCACGGATGGGCAGGCGAACCCGTCGGACATCACGCTGTCGCTGGCCAAGGGCGCGCGCATGGCCGGGGCGCGCATCATCGAGGATTGCAAGGCGCTGTCCGTCACCCGCGACAAGGGGGTGATCACCGGGGTGCAGACCTCGCAAGGTGTCATCAAGACGGGAATCGTGGTGGCCTGTTGCGGGCAATGGACCCGCGACTTTGCTGCGCCCCTGGGGGTCACGGTGCCGCTGGTGTCGATGGAACATCAGTACATGGTGACCGAACCCATCGACGGCGTCACTCGAGACCTTCCCACCCTGCGCGATCCCGACCGCCTGACCTATTGGAAGGAAGAGGTCGGCGGCCTTGTCATGGGCGGGTACGAGCCGAACCCAAAGCCCTGGGCCGTTTCGGGGATTCCCGAAGGGTTCCATTACACCCTGCTGGGCAGCGATTTCGACCATTTCGAACAGATCATGGAATTGGCACTGGGCCGCGTTCCCGCCCTGGAAACCGCCGGCATCAAGACGCTGACCAACGGGCCCGAAAGCTTCACCCCGGATGGCAATTTCATCCTGGGCGAGGCGCCGGAGCAGCCGGGGTTCTTCGTGGGGGTGGGGTTCAACGCGTTTGGCATCGGCT
>CAXICP010000032.1:0-14281 GCA_964022595.1 uncultured Salipiger sp. | reverse complement strand
CGCATCGCCACCAACGACAATTTCTGGATGATGGGGCCGACGGGGCCGTGCGGGCCCTGCACGGAAATCTTCTTTGATCACGGCGACAAGTACTGGGGCGGGCCTCCGGGATCGCCCGAGGAAGACGGCGACCGGTTCGTCGAGATCTGGAACCTTGTCTTCATGCAGAACGAGCAGTTCGAAGACGGCTCGATGCGCGCGCTGGACATGCAGTCGATCGACACCGGCATGGGCATCGAACGGGTTGCGGCGCTGCTGCAGGGCACCAACGACAACTACGGCACCGACCTGATCCGCTCGCTGATCGAAGCTTCGGCAGATGCCACCAGTTCCGACCCCGACGGACCGGGCAAGACGCATCACCGGGTGATCGCCGATCACCTGCGGTCGACCTCGTTCCTGATCGCCGACGGGGTGATGCCGTCCAACGACGGGCGCGGCTACGTGCTGCGCCGGATCATGCGCCGGGCGATGCGCCATGCGCATCTGCTGGGCGCCAAGGACCCGGTGATGCACCGCCTTGTCCCCGCGCTGGTGCGCCAGATGGGCGCGGCCTATCCCGAACTGCACCGCGCGCAGGCGTTGATCGAGGAAACGCTGAAGCTGGAAGAAACCCGGTTCAAGCAGACACTCGACCGGGGGCTGCGGCTGCTGGACGAGGAACTGGCGCATCTTCCCGACAGCGCCGCGCTGCCCGGCGAGACGGCGTTCAAGCTGTATGACACCTACGGCTTCCCGCTGGACCTGACGCAGGATGCGCTGCGCGAGCGCCAGCGCAGCGTCGACACCTCGGGCTTTGACAGCGCCATGGCCGAGCAAAAGGCCAAGGCCCGCGCGGCATGGTCGGGGTCGGGCGAAAGCGCCGATCTTGCGATCTGGTTCGAACTGGCCGACACCCACGGCGCTACCGATTTCCTGGGCTACGACACCGAAACCGCCGAAGCGCAGATGCTGGCGCTGATCAAGGACGGCGCGCCGGTGGATGCGCTGGAACCGGGCGAAAGCGGCTGGATCGTCATGAACCAGACGCCGTTTTACGGCGAAAGCGGCGGCCAGGTGGGCGACAGCGGCTGGCTGCGCCGCCTTGATGACGAACACGACCTGGCCGAGGTCACGGACACCCAGAAGATGGGCGGCGGCAAGGTTCTTGCCCATGCGGTGACGGTCCGGCAGGGCCGCTTTGCCAAGGGCGAGGCCGTGGCGCTGGAAGTCGATCACAAGCGGCGCGGCATGATCCGCGCCAACCATTCGGCCACGCACCTGCTGCACGAGGCGCTGCGCCGCGCGCTTGGCGATCACGTCGCGCAGCGCGGCTCGCTCAACGCGCCCGAACGGCTGCGGTTCGACTTCAGCCATGCCAAGGCGCTGAGCGCGGACGAGATCGCGCAGGTGGAAGCCGAGGTGAACGCCTATATCCGCCAGAACGCGCCGGTGGACACGCGCATCATGACCCCCGATGACGCCCGCGCGCTTGGTGCGCAGGCGCTGTTCGGCGAAAAATACGGCGACGAGGTGCGCGTCGTGTCCATGGGCTCGCTGCCGGGGTCCGGCAAGGGCGCCGATGGGCGCACCTATTCGCTGGAACTGTGCGGCGGCACGCATGTGCGCCAGACCGGCGATATCGGCACCTTCGTGCTGACCTCGGAATCGGCCTCTGCCGCGGGGGTGCGCCGGATCGAGGCGCTGACCGGGCAGGCCGCCATGGCCGAGCTGCGCGGGCGCGACAAGGCGCTGTCCGAGATCGAAGCCCTGCTCAAGGCGCACGGCGCCGATGCGGTGGCGCGGGTCGCGTCGCTGCTGGACGAACGGCGCAAGCTGGACAACGAGGTGGCGCAGCTGCGCCGCGACCTGGCGATGTCGGGCGGGCCGGGCGAAGGCCCCGAAACGCGCGAGATCAACGGCGTGTCCTTTGTGGCGCAGGTGCTGTCGGGCGTGTCGGGCAAGGACCTGCCGCCGCTGATGGACGAGCACAAGGCGCGGCTTGGCTCGGGCGCGGTGCTGCTGATCGCGGACACCGGCGGCAAGGTGGCCGTTGCGGCGGGGGTGACCCCTGACCTGACGGCGACGGTGTCGGCGGTGGATATCGTCAAGGCGGCGGTGGGCGCGCTTGGCGGCAAGGGCGGCGGCGGGCGGCGCGACATGGCCCAGGGCGGCGCCAAGGATGCCGAAAAGGCGGATGAGGCGATCAAGGCGGCCGAAGCCGTGCTGGCCCGCTGATGCCCGCCTATATCATCGCCCGGATCGACGTCACCGATCCCGAGGAATACGCCACCTATGCCCGCCAGACCGTGGCGCTTGCCGAAGCTTTCGGCGGGCGCTTCCTCGTCAAGGGCGGGGCGCAGACCGTGGTCGAGGGCGACGCCCCCGCGCGGCAGGTGGTGGTGGAATTTCCCGATATCCGCGCCGCCCGCGCCTGGTATGACAGCCCCGAATACCAGGCGATCCTGCCCATCGCCCTGCGCGCGTCCAAGCGCGACCTCGTCATCGTTGAAGGAGCCTGACCATGCCCGCCCTCTGGATCGCCCATGTGACCGTCACCGACGAAGCCGCCTATGGCGAATATGCCAAGCTGGCCGGGCCGGCCATCGCCAAGCACGGGGGCAGGTTCATCGCCCGCGCCGGGCGCTACGTGCAGCTGGAAGGCAAGGACCGCCCGCGCAACGTGGTGGCCCGGTTCGACACGGTCGAAGCTGCCGAAGCCTGCTATCATTCGCCCGAATACCAGGAAGCGCTGAGCCATGCGCGCGGCGCGTCCGAACGCGAATTGCTGATCGTCGAAACGACCGAATGACTAGCTAGCGCCCGAGCGCGGCCTTCATGCCGGGTTCGGGGAAACAGGTGGCGCGCTGGCCGGTGCTTTCCTGCCAGCGCCCGATCGACCGGCGGGTCTTGAACCCGGCCAGACCGTCCGCGCCGCCCACGTCATGCCCCATCGCGATCAGCGCGCGCTGCATGGCGGCCACGTCGGAGCGGTACATGGGGCCCGTGTCGCGCCAGCGCCCGATGAAATCGCCCATCCCATACTGGATGCGGTCCCCCACATGCCCGACGAAAAGCGCGTATAGATCGCTTTTGTTGTAGTCCTTCAGCACGTAGAAATTCGGCGTGACGATGAAGGCGGGGCCGTTGGTGCCCGCGGGCATCAGCAAGAACCCCTCGCCCCGCAGTTCGGCGGCGGGAAAGGGTTTGGCCCCGATGCGCTGGATGCCCATCGCCACCCAGTCGGCCACCGGGCGACCCTGGTCGGGGCCTTCCAGCGTGCAGGAAACCTGCGGCGGCAGCCTGACCTCGAACCCCCAGTCGCGCCCGGGCTGCCAGCCGTGGTGGGCGAGATAGGCGGCGATCGACGCGATGGTGTCCGTCTCGGAATTCCAGATGTCGCGGCGCCCGTCGCCATCCCCGTCGGCGGCGTAGCGCAGAAAGCTCGATGGCATGAATTGCGGCTGCCCAAGCGCGCCCGCCCAGCTGCTTTTCATCTGGCGCGGGGCCACATGGCCGGCCTGCGCGATCTGCAGCGCGGCGAGCAGTTCATCGGTGAAATAGCGCGCGCGGGTCGACATGAACCCCTTGGTGCCCAGCACCCGGAAGGCATCGTGTCGGATCGGGGCCTTGCCATAGGCGCTTTCGCGGCCCCAGATCCCCAGGATGATCCGCCCCGGCACGCCGGTCGCGCGTTCGGCCCGCCCAAGCGCGGCGTGATGCGTGCGCGCCATCTGCCGCCCCGGGGAGGTCGCGCCATCCATGCCGCCCCGGTTGAAATACCGGGACGGGTTGCCGAATTCCGCCTGCCGCTGCGTTCGCGGGACGGAAGGGGTGCCCCCCGGCGGCACCAGGTCCGGCAGATCCCAGTCCAGCGATACGCCCTGGAACGCGCTGTCGAAGGTCGGGCGCGACACGCCGGCGGCGCGGGCGCGGGGCCAGATGGACTGTTCCAGCCAGCCGCGAAACTGCTGCTGGGCGCGCTCGCGATCCTGCGCAAGGGCAGGGGCGGCGCCAAGGCCAAGGCTTAGAATCAGCGGCAGGGCAAGGCGGGCAAGGATGGATCTGGTCATGAGGCGATGAAATCGCAACCGAGCCGCGAACGCCACCGTTTCCGCAGCGGCGTCGCACAATTCGCGGTCAGGCGCCGACCGCTTCGCGCCAGTGCCGACGGCACAGCGACACATAGGTTTCGTTGCCCCCGATCTGCACCTGCGCGCCATCGGTGACGGCGTTGCCCCCGGCATCCTGGCGGATCACCATGGTTGCCTTGCGCCCGCAATGGCAGATCGTGCGCACCTCGCGCAGCGTGTCCGCCAGCGCCAGAAGCACCGCCGAGCCGGGGAAAAGCTGCCCGCGAAAATCGACTCGCAGCCCATAGGCCATGACCGGGATGTCCAGATCATCCGCGACTCGCGCCAGTTGCCAGACCTGCGATTCGGTCAGGAACTGCGCCTCGTCCACGAAGATGCAGGCGAGGGGATGCTGTTTCTGCTGCGCCGCGATGCGCGCGAACAGATCGTCGCTGGGCGTGAACACTTCGGCCGGGCGCCCCAGCCCGATGCGCGAGCCGATGCGGCCCTCGCCGGCGCGGTGATCCAGCCGCGCGGTCAGAAGAAACACCTTCATCCCGCGTTCGCCGTAGTTGTGCGCCGCCTGCAACAGCAGCGTCGACTTGCCGGCGTTCATGGTGGAATAGTTGAAATAAAGCTTGGCCATGGGTCAGGTCAGTGCCGCAGGTTCAGTTGCCTTGCAAGGCGCGGGCGGCGCAGTGCGCGCCCGTCACGCCAGCCGGCCCCAAAGGTCGTATTCGCCGGCCTCGTCGACCTCGACCGTCACGATGTCGCCGGGTGTCAGCGCGTGGTGGCCTTCGTCGATGAACAGGTTGCCGTCGATTTCGGGGGCGTCGGCCTTGGTGCGGCAGGTGGCCGCGTCGTCTTCGACCAGATCCACGATCACCTCGATGCGCTGACCGACCTTGGCGGCAAGCTTGGCCTCGGAAATGGCCTGCGCCTTTTCCATGAAACGGTCCCAGCGGTCCTGCTTGACGTCCTGCGGGACGTGATCGGGCAGGGCGTTGGACCGCGCACCGGCGACGTTTTCATACTGAAAACAGCCGACACGATCCAGTTGTGCCTCGTCCATCCAGTCCAGCAGGGTCTGGAATTCGGCCTCGGTCTCGCCGGGGTAGCCGACGATGAAGGTCGACCGCAGCACAATGTCGGGGCAGTCGCGGCGCCATGCGGCGATTTCATCCAGCGTGCGCGACGCGGCGGCGGGGCGGGCCATGCGGCGCAGCGTGTCCGGGTGGGCGTGCTGGAACGGGATGTCGAGATAGGGCAGCACGCCGCCACCCCGGGCCGAAGATTCGGCCATCAGCGGGATCAGCTCGCGCACATGCGGATAGGGATAGACGTAATGCAGCCGCACCCAGGCCCCCAGCGTGCCAAGGTCACGCGCCAGCGGCAGGATCGGAGCCTTGGATTCGCGGTCCTTCCAGTCGGTGCCATAGGCGCTGGTATCCTGGCTGATGACCAGCAGTTCCTTCACCCCGGCTTCGACCAGCTTTTCCGCCTCGCGCAGCACCGCGCGATGCGGGCGAGACGCCAGCTTTCCACGCATGTCGGGGATGATGCAGAACTTGCAAGAGTGGTTGCAACCTTCTGAAATCTTTAGGTAACTGTAGGCAGCAGGTCGACAAACGGGTCCGGGCTGGGCGGCACCGCGCCGTGGACCGCATCCAGCACCTGTTCGTACTGGTGCGGCCCGGTCACCGCCAGCACGCGCGGGTGCACGCCGGTGATGTAATCGGGTTCGGCGCCAAGGCAGCCGGTCACGATCACCCGCCCGTTTTCGGCCAGCGCCTCGCCGATCGCTTCCAGGCTTTCGGCCTTGGCCGAATCGAGAAAGCCGCAGGTGTTCACGATCACCGCATCCGCGCCGGTATAATCGGGCGAGATGCCATAGCCTTCGGCGCGCAGCCGCGTCAGGATGCGTTCGCTGTCGACCAGCGCCTTGGGACAGCCAAGCGAGACCATGCCGATGGTCGGCTGGCCGTCACGTTTCGTCTCGGTGATGCGGGCGCGCGCGAGGTCCGGGCGCAGGTCAGGGGGATTCTGCATGGCGCGCATATAAGGCAGCGCGCGGCTTCGCGAAAGCCCGAGCTTGACCTTGCGCCGATACGGACGAGTTTAAGCCTGTCTTAAGCTTCAAGGAACACCCCGCCGGGGCAGGCCCTGCCGTCGCGAACCGCGCGCCGTCGGGCCGGCACCCAGGACGGCCCAGGAAAGATACCCGATGATCGCACTACCCAGATTTCGCCTTGTCATGGCGGTTCCGCTGCTGGCCGCGGGCCTTGTGTCCGCTTGCGCCTACACGCCGACGGCCTCGGTGCCCATGACCCCGCCCATCAGCCCCGAGATTCGCGCCATGTATGCCGCCACCACCGACGGCGGTTTCGAAATCCCGGCGGTGGATGACGAATACCTGTCCGAGGAAAAGGCGCGCCAGATGGTCGATTATTACGCGCCCTACAAGGCGGGGACCATCGTTGTCGATCCGGGGGCAAAGTTCCTGTACCACCTGCAGGGCGACAACCGGGCGATGCGCTACGTGGTCGCCGTGGGCGCCGCGGGGCATGATTTCTCGGGCGAGGCGACGATTCCGTTCCAGCGCGACTGGCCCTACTGGACCCCGACGAAGAACATGGTCCGGCGCGACCCCGAAACCTATGGCCCAGTGCGCAACGGGCTGCCCGGTGGGCTGGAAAATCCGCTGGGCGCGCGGGCGCTGTACCTCTACCGCAACGGGCGCGACACGCTCTACCGCATCCACGGCACGCCGTCGCCCTGGACGGTGGGGCACGCCACGTCGTCGGGCTGCATCCGCATGTTCAACCAGGATGTGATCTACCTTGCGGACCAGGTCGCCAAGGGCACCAAGGTCGTGGTGCTGACCAAGGACGAGGCCAACCGCTGGACGTCGCCGGACAACATGGCCGGGGCGCCGGTTCCGGCGGGCTCGGCGGGATGATCCTGACGCGCAGGGCGCTGCTGGCCGTATCGGGGGCGGCCGCCCTGACCGGCGCGCCTGCGCTGCATGCCCAGGGCCTGACGGTGGACGGGGTCCTGCGCGACCCCGACGCCCCGGTGCTGGGCAACCCGCAGGGCGATGTCACGCTGGTGGAATGGTTCGACTACCAATGCCCCATCTGCAAATCCATGCATGACGGCCTGCTGTCGCTGGTGGCCGAAGATGGCGGCATCCGGCTTGTGCTCAAGGACTGGCCGATCTTTGGCGCGGCTTCGCTGCGCGCCAGCCGGATCGCGCTGGGGGCGCATGACCTTGGGCTGTACGAGCCGGTGATGGCGGCGCTGATGCGCACGGTGGGGCGGCTGAACGATGCGCGGGTCGACCGGGCCGTGGCGGGCGTCGTGCCGGCGCAGACGGCGCTGGATGCCTATGATGCAAGCCGCGACAAATGGGACGCGCTGCTGGAACGCAACAGTCTTCAGGCGGCGGGGCTGGGGTTTTCGGGAACTCCGGGAATCGCAGTGGAAACCACGATCTACGACGGCGCGCTCGACAAGGCGGGGCTGCGCGATGCGGTCGCGGCGGCGCGCGGCTGATCCGCTTAAGGCTGGCTTAAGGCTGGCGCGCTCTTGGGGTGGGGCAATGGCCGGCCAACGGCCCGTTCACACAGAAGGAGCCAACATGACTCGCAAGCTTTCGCGCAGAACCGCCCTTTCGCTTGGGGGCGCCGCCGCCGCGACCCTGATGCTGCCCGCCGCCGTGCGTGCCCAAAGCGCCCAGAACGCCTTGGGCGATTTCAGCCGCCGCAACATTTCCAGCTTTTCGATGCAGGACTGGCGCGACCATTTCGACACGCTTGGCAAGGGCGTGGTGGTGGCCGACACGACCTCGCGCGCGCTGCATTTCTGGTCGGGCGCGGGCGATGATTACCGGGTCTATCCCACCTCGGTGCCGCTGACGGACGAGCTGACAAAGCGCGGCTACACCACCATCGTGCGCAAGAAGGTGGGGCCCAGCTGGACCCCGACAGCCTCGCAGATGGAACGCTATCCCGACTGGAAGCCCATCGGTCCCGGCCCCGACAACCCCTTGGGAACGCACGCGATGTACCTTGGCTGGCCAGCCTATATCATCCACGGAACGCATGATACGCGCAAGATCGGCAGGCGGTCTTCGGACGGGTGCATCGGGCTTTACAACGAAAAGATCGCCGAGCTGTTCGACCTGTGCCCGATCGGCACGCAGGTCCGGGTGATCTGACCGGGGCAGGCTCGGCCCCGCGGGGCCGGGCCATGCCGGGTCGATGGTACGGGCGGTGGGGCTCGAACCCACACTTCCTTTCGGAAATCGGATTTTGAATCCGACGCGTCTACCATTCCGCCACGCCCGCGTCCGGCCCTGATCTAGCCAAGCTGGCGGGCTGCGTCCAGCGGGAAAATCGGGCAGGGTCCGGGCGGGGCGATCACGCTTTGCGCCGGGCACAGGCAAAGACGCGCCGGCTGATATAAGTTCAAGGGTGAACCATCACACGTCGTGAGGACAATACGTTGCGCGATCTCAAGATTCCGACCCAGCGTCACCCGGAAAAGGCGCACCGCAAGGACAATCCCCAGCCCAAGAAACCCGACTGGATCCGCGTCAAGGCGCCCGTCGGAAAGGGCTATCAGGAAACCCGCCGCATCATGCGCGAGAACAAGCTCGTGACCGTGTGCGAGGAAGCGGGCTGCCCCAATGCCGGCGAATGCTGGAACCAGGGGCACGCCACCATGATGATCATGGGTGACATCTGCACGCGCGGCTGTTCGTTCTGCAACATCGCGACGGGCCGGCCCGAAATGCTGGACGTGTTCGAACCGGGGCGGGTGGCCGACGCGGTGCAGAAGCTGGGGCTGAACCACGTGGTCATCACCTCGGTGGACCGCGACGATCTGGAAGACGGGGGCGCTGCGCATTTCGCCCAGACCATCCGCGCCATCCGGCACCGCTCGCCGGGCACGACGATCGAGATCCTGACGCCCGACTTCCTGAAATGTTCGGCAGAGGTGCTGAAGATCGTCGTCGATGCGCGCCCCGACGTGTTCAACCACAACCTTGAAACCGTGCCGGGGCTTTACCCTTCGGTGCGCCCGGGCGCGCGGTATTTCCACAGCCTGCGCCTGCTGCAAAGGGTCAAGGAACTGGACCCGTCGATCTTTACCAAGTCGGGAATCATGGTCGGCCTTGGCGAGGATGCGCAATCGGTCCGGCAGGTGATGGACGACATGCGCGCCGCCGATGTCGATTTCCTGACCATCGGGCAGTATCTGCAGCCGACGCCGAAGCACCACGCGGTGGACCGCTTCGTCACGCCCGACGAATTCGCCAGCTACGAAAAAGCCGCCTATGGCAAGGGCTTCCTGATGGTGTCGGCGACCCCGCTGACGCGGTCCAGCTATCACGCGGGGGATGATTTCGCGCGGCTGCGCCAGGCGCGCGAAAAGGCGCTGGCGGGGGCCTGACGTCTGACGCAGGCGGGCGGCGGCTAGTCGCCCGCGCGGGCCTGCACGGCCCTTAGAACATGCACCCGGATCGCCGAGGCCAGCCCGACCTCGACGCCGCGCGCCTCGTCGATTTCCGCGGCCAGGGCGTTCAGCGCCTTGCCTTCGGCCCGGGCGATGGCGCGGAATTCGTCCCAGAATTCCTGTTCCAGCGAAACCGACGTGCGATGACCGCGCAGGCTGAGTGAATGCTTGACGGGTCGCCCGCTCATGCGTCGGGCTCTTTGTCGATCTTGTGGGAATCCAGGGCGCGGTCGGCCTTGTCGCCGCGCGCGCGGTCCAGCGCCTTGTCGGCCTTGCTGCGGCCGAAGCGGGCGGCATTGGCATCGGCGCTCGCGCGTTTTTCGGCGCGCGCCTTGTCCTTGCGATAACGGTTGAGGTTGATCGGCGTTTTCATGACCGCACCATAACGCGCCCTCTGCGGGGCCGAAAGATCCGTCATCGCGCCGGTCACGCCATGGCGAGGATCGGCCCGTCCAGCAGCGCGGCAAGGGTGCCGAAATAGCCCTGCGACCGGGCGGGGCGGGTGGGGTCGGACGTGATCGCCACCGCCAGCCCGCGCCCTTGGTGAAACGCGATGACCTGCCCGCCGTAGCCCCGCGCCAGGGCGTAGCCCGCCCGTGTGAGAAACCAGCCATAGCCGTATCCCATGCCGGAAAACGGCGATTGCGTGCGCGGGACCACCGACGCCGCGACCCAGCTTTGCGGGACCACCTGCGCGCCGTCGAACCGCCCGCCGTCGCGCATCATCCGGGCGATGCGCAGCATGGCGCGCGGGGTCAGCGCCATTTCGTTGCCGCCAAGGTAGTACCCCTGCGGATCGCGGGTCCAGGCGGGGATTTCGATGCCCAGCGGCGCGCCAAGCCCCGCGCGCGCAAGCTGCAGCAGGCTGTCGCCCTTCGCCTCGGCAAGCGCCGCGCCCAGCACATGGGTCGAGCCGGTGGAATACAGCATCCGCCCGCCGGGGCGCGCCACCATCGGGCGCGACAACGCGTTGCGCACCCAGTTGTCCGACGCGACCCAGCCGCCATATGCCGCGCCCGAGGTGCGTTCCAGCCCGGCGCGCAGCGTCACCAGATCCTCAAGCGTGATCTGCCCGGCGGCGGGGTCCGCATCGGGGGGGACCAGGCCGGGCGCCACGTCGCGCAGCGTCGCGTTTACCGATGGCACCGCGCCGCTGTCGATCGCCTGGCCCAGCAGAAGCGCGACAATGCTCTTGGAACAGGATTTGATGTTGGCCAGCGCATCCAGCCCCGGCCCGCGCGGTGCCTCGGCCAGAAGGGTTTCGCCGCCGCGCATGACCTGGATCGAATGCAGCTGATCCTCGGACGCCAGCGCGCGGGCAAGGGCGTCGTCCTGCGCAAGGGCAAGGCGAGGGGCGATCAGCGGGGCGGCAAGGGCGGAAACAAAGCTGCGACGGTCCATGCGCCCGATGGTAGCGCGGGCCGGCGCGGGGCGAACCCCCGCAGGGGTTCACATTCGCAAGAGCGCCCGGCGCAGGGGATGCCCCGCGCCGGGCCCTGCATCATTTCGGGCCGATCATGTCCTCGGGGCGGACAACCCGGTCGAAGGTTTCCTCGTCGACATAGCCAAGCGCCACGGCTTCCTCGCGCAGGGTGGTGCCGTTCTTGTGGGCGGTCTTGGCCACCTTGGTCGCGGCGTCATAGCCGATGGTCGGGGCCAGTGCCGTCACCAGCATCAGCGATTCCTTCATCAGCTTTTCGATGCGCGCCTCGTTGGCCTGGATGCCGACGACCATGTTGTCGGTGAAGGCCGACGCCGAATCGCCAAGCAGCTGCATGGCTTGCAGCACGTTGTAGCTCATCATCGGGTTGTAGACGTTCAGTTCGAAATGGCCCTGGCTGCCGGCGAAACCGATGGCGGCGTCGTTGCCCATCACATGGGCGCAGACCATGGTCAGCGCCTCGGCCTGCGTGGGGTTGACCTTGCCCGGCATGATCGAGCTGCCCGGCTCGTTTTCCGGCAGGATCAGCTCGCCCAGACCCGACCGGGGGCCAGAGCCCAGCAGGCGGATGTCGTTGGCGATCTTGAACAGCGAGGCGGCAACTGTTTTCAGCGCGCCCGAGAACATCACCATGGCGTCATGCGCGGCCAGCGCTTCGAACTTGTTGGGCGCGGTGACGAAGGGCAGGCCGGTGATTTCGGCCATGTTGGCGGCGACGGCTTCGCTCCAGCCCTTCTTGGTGTTCAGCCCGGTGCCGACAGCGGTGCCGCCCTGCGCCAGTTCATAGATGTCGGGCAGGCAGGCCTTGACCCGCTCGATCCCCTTGCGGACCTGGTGGGCATAGCCGGAAAATTCCTGGCCCAGCGTCAGCGGCGTCGCATCCTGCGTATGGGTGCGGCCGATCTTGATGATGTCCTTGAATTCGTCGCGCTTGGCTTCCAGCGCGGCGGCCAGCTTTTCCAGCCCCGGCAGCAGCACGCCCTGCGCCTGCATCGCGATGCCCACATGCATCGCGGTGGGGAAGGTGTCGTTGGACGACTGGCCCATGTTGCAGTGATCGTTGGGGTGGACGGGGGATTTGGACCCCATTTCGCCGCCCAGCATTTCGATCGCGCGGTTGGAAATCACTTCGTTGGCGTTCATGTTCGACTGGGTGCCGGAACCGGTCTGCCAGACGACCAGCGGGAAGTTGTCATCGAACTTGCCGTCGATCACCTCGGTCGCGGCGGCGATGATGGCGTCGGCCAGCTTGGCATCCATCGACCCGTTGGCCTTGTTCGCCATGGCGCAGGCCTTTTTCACCACGCCAAGCGCGCGGATGATCGGCACGGGCTGCTTTTCCCAGCCGATGGGGAAATTCATGATCGACCGCTGCGTCTGGGCGCCCCAGTACTTGTCTGCGGGAACCTCGAGCGGTCCGAAGCTGTCGGTTTCGGTGCGGGTCTGGGTCACGGTGTGCCTCCTGAGATCGCTGCTGGGCAATCTCTTACCTTCCGGGGGGCGAAAGGCAAGGCTGTATACCAAGGGATACCGTTAACATGCGTCGAAATCAGCGCCCCCTCGGGGACGCGCGCGCAGGCGTCAGGTCTTGCGGAAGCTGTCCAGCCGCACGACCTCGGCATCCTGGCGAGCCGCGCCGGCGCTGTCGTCCGGGCCACCCTCGGGCGGTTGCGGGTCGTCTTCTTCCTCGTCCTCGTCGTCATGGGTTTCGAACCGCAGTCCGAATTCCACCGACGGGTCGACGAAGGTCTTGATCGAATCGTAAGGCACATACAGCCGTTCGGGCTTGTCGCCGAAGCTGAGCGTGACGGAAAAGCCTTCGTCGGTGACTTCAAGCGCGTCGAACTTGTGCTGAAGCACCACGGTCATCTCTCCGGGGTAGCGGTCGGACAGCCAGTCGGCGATTTCGGCATCCGGGTGCTGGGTGTCGAAGGTGATGAAGAAATGATGCTCGCCCGGCAGCCCGTGCGCCGCGATATCGGTCAGCACATTGTGGATAAGCCCGCGCATCGCGCGATGCATGAGATTTCCGTAGTCGATGCCGGCTGTCATGGCACAAATCCTTGTGGTCCTTGCCCGTACCTTATTCGATTCGACGCCGAGGGAAAGGCCATCGGGCGAAAAATGCGACGGGTTCCGTGGCGGCCCCTAGCCAATCCACCAACCTGCCGCCGCGGTGATCGCCAGCGTCAGGGGGATCGAGCGGCGCAGCACCAGCATCAGCAGCCCGGCCAGCCCGGCCAGCCAAAGCGCATCCATGCGCAGCGAATCTGGCACCGGCAGCGTCGCCGCAAAGGGGGGATACGCGGCTTGGGTCTGGGCGAAGAACACGTGCAGCGCGAACCACAGCGACAGGTTGGCGATCACGCCCAGCACGGCGGCGGTGATGGCCGACAGCGCCGATTGCAGGCGCGGGCGCCCCATCAGCCGTTCCAGGTGCGGCGCAAAGGCAAAGATCCACAAGAAGCACGGCACGAAGGTCATCCAGAGCGTCAGCGCCGAGGCGGCGGCGGCAAGGCGCCATCCCCCCGCCTCGTGTCCGACGATCTGCCCGGCGAACTGGGTGACAAGGATAAGCGGGCCGGGCGTGGTTTCCGCCAGCCCCAGCGCATCGACCATCTGTTCCGGGGTAAGCCAGCCGCGCAGCTGCACCATGTCCTGCGCCATCCAGGCCAGCACCGCGTAGGCGCCACCAAAGGACAGCACCGCCAGCTTGGCGAAGAACGCCGACAGCTCGAACAGCAGGTCCTGCCCGGCCCAGGCCAGCAGCGGCAGGGGCAGCAGCCACATGGCCCCCCAGAAGGCGATGCGCGCCGCCCCTCGGGCCGGGCGCACGGGGGCGGCGGGCGCCGGGGCTTCGGGCGCGGGGAAGGGCGCCTTGCGCAGCCATCCCCACAGCCCCGCCACAAGGATGACCAGCGGAAACGGCGCGGCGAACAGGAACAGCGCGATCAGCGCGCAGCCCGCGATCAGAACCTCGGCCGCACCGTTCAGCGCCTTGCGGCTGAGGCGGGTCATGGCCTGCACGACGATGATGACGACGGTGGCCTTGACGCCCAGCATCACCGCCTGCGTTTCGGGCAACTGCCCCCAGGCGCCGTAGGCCGCGGCCAGCAGTGCGATCAGCGCCGCACCGGGCGCGACGAACAGCGTGCCCGCGATCAGCCCGCCCAGCGTGCCGCGCAGGCGCCAGCCCGCCCATGTGGCCAGCTGCATCGCCTCGGGGCCGGGCAGCAGCATGCAGTAGCTGAGCGCCGACAGGAATTGC
>CAXICP010000031.1:0-14384 GCA_964022595.1 uncultured Salipiger sp. | reverse complement strand
GTCGCGCCCGGCGATGTGGTCGTGGTCGACCGCAACTGCCACAAGTCGATCCTGCACGCGATCATCATGACCGGCGCGATCCCGGTGTTCCTGAAACCCACGCGCAACCATTTCGGCATCATCGGCCCGATCCAGCGCAGCGAATTCGAACCCGAGACGATCAAGGCCAAGATCGCCGCCAACCCGCTGCTGGAAGGCTGCGACCCCGAAACCGTCAAGCCGCGGATCATGACGCTGACGCAATCGACCTATGACGGGGTGCTCTACAACACCGAGGTCATCAAGGGCCTGCTGGATGGCTATGACGAAAACCTGCATTTCGACGAGGCATGGATGCCCCACGACGCCTCCCATTCCTTTTACGGGCAGTACCATTCGATGGGCCGCAAGCGCGGGCGCACCAAGAAATCGGTCACCTACGCCACGCAATCGGTGCACAAGCTGCTGGCGGGCATCAGCCAGGCCAGCCATGTCCTGGTGCAGGATGCCGAAGAGGTGCCGCTGGACCGGCACCTGTTCAACGAATCCTACCTGATGCACACCTCGACCAGCCCGCAATACAGCATCATCGCGTCCTGCGACGTGGCGGCGGCGATGATGGAACCTCCGGGCGGCACCGCGCTGGTCGAGGAATCGCTGGACGAGGCGCTGGATTTCCGCCGCGCCATGCGGCAGGTCGATGAGCAATACGGCAACGACTGGTGGTTCCAGGTCTGGGGCCCGGACGAGCTTGCCGAAGAGGGCATCGGGCGCACCCGCGACTGGGAGCTGAAAAAGACCGACAGCGAAGGCGTCGAAACCGGGGGCGAAGACAGCTGGCACGGCTTTGGCGACATGGCGCCGGGGTTCAACATGCTGGACCCGATCAAGGCAACCATCATCACGCCGGGGCTGAACATCGACGGCTTCTTTGCCGAAACCGGCATCCCGGCGTCGATCGTGTCGAAATACCTGACCGAACACGGCGTGGTGGTGGAAAAGACCGGGCTTTACAGCTTTTTCATCATGTTCACCATCGGCATCACCAAGGGGCGCTGGAACACGCTGCTGGCCTCGTTGCAGCAATTCAAGGATGACTACGACAAGAACACCCCGCTATGGCGCACCATGCCGGAATTCTGCGCCAAGCAGCCCCGGTACGAAAAGATGGGGCTTTACGATCTGTGCCAGCATGTTCACGCGCTTTATGCCAAATATGACGTGGCGCGGCTGTCGACGGAAATCTACCTGTCCGATCATCACCCTGCGATGACCCCGTCGGATGCCTTTGCCCATATCGCCCGGCGCAAGACCGAACGGGTCGAAATCGACCACCTCGAAGGGCGCGTGACCACCAGTCTCGTGACCCCGTACCCCCCCGGCATCCCGCTGCTGATCCCGGGCGAGGTGTTCAACGCGCGCATCGTCGACTACCTGCGCTTCAACCGCGATTTCGCCCGCGAATGCCCCGGTTTCGAAACCGACATCCACGGGCTTGTGGTGGAAAAGGACGCCGACGGGGTAACGCGCTATTACGCCGATTGCGTGGCGCAATAGTCGGGCAGGCCCGTCAGGCGAAGGGGTTCACCAGCCGCAGCCGGTCTTCGATCACAAGGCCGGCGTGCATGTCTTCGGTGTACAGCGTGTCACACCCCGCGATCAGCGCGGCCGCGGCGATCATCGCGTCGTAAACGCTAAGCTGGTAGCGTTCGGCAAGGGCGCGGCCCACGGCGTGGGTCTGCGCGGTCAGCGGCTCGATGCGGCACAGGGATTCCACGCCGGCAAGAAAGGCGCCCGCCTCGTCCCAGCCAAGCCGTGCCTTGCGGCGGCAGTTCACCAGCGCCTCGTTCAGCACCTGCACGCTGATGACCGGGCGGCGGGCCAGCAACGCCTCGGCCCGGTCGGCCTTGTCGCCCCCCGCCAGCAGGTAAAGAATGACGTTGGTGTCCAGGAACTCAGCGCTCATGCGCGGCGTCGCGGTCCAGCCTGTCCTCGGGGCTCAGGCGTCCGCGAAAGCGGCGCAGCCCCTCAAGCACGTCTTCGGGGCGGGGGTGGCGCGTGACCGCAAGCCCCGCATCGCCGGGCACGATGTCGACCTGATCGCCTTCGCGCAGGTCAAGCTTGCGCACAAGATCGGCGGGCAGGCGCACCGCCAGCGAATTTCCCCATTTGGCGATCTGCATCTTCGGCTCCGTTGATATACACGCCGCAATGTATATCAATCGCCGCCCCCGCGCAATGCCGGCGCGCCGTTTCGGCATAATATTGAAATGGAAACTATCTGAGTTCACGAGAGTTTTCGCGGGCGCGACCGTGCCGACCCCGCTAGGGCCGACGCGGTTTTGCAGTTGCAACGCGGGTTTGTGCCCATCAAACGGGCATCAACCGCGCATTTCTGCTGCAAATTTGTGCAAACCCCGGCGCTGCCCCATCATTTCGATAAATAGATATTTGCGCTTTCAAGCAAATAGCGAAAGCGTCGGGTTGGTCCATATACCAACAGGGAAAAGACATGACCAAGCTCAGCAGACGGAACTTCCTTTGCTCCACCGGCATGGCGGGCGCCGCCACGCTGGCCTCGCCGCTTGTCGCGCGCGCGCAATCCGACACCATCAAGATCGGCGGCCTGCACGACCTGTCCGGCGCGCTTGACGCGGTCGGCGTGCCGATGAACCAGGTGTTCAAGCTTGCCATCGACGAGATCAACGAGGCCGGCGGCCTGCTTGGCAAGATGGTCGAGCCGGTGATCTACGATCCGCAGTCGAACATGTCGCTGTATTCGCAATACGCCACGCAGCTGGCGCTGAAGGATCGCGTCGACGTCGTGATGGGCGGCATCACCTCGGCCAGCCGCGAAACCATCCGCCCGATCTTTCACCGCTACGACACCTTCTATTTCTACAACACGCAATACGAAGGCGGCGTGTGCGACCGCAACGAAATCACGCTGGGCACCACGCCCGCGCAGACCGTCGCGCGCCTGATCCCCTATGGCATGAACCTTTACGGCAAGAAGGTGTACACCATCGCGGCCGACTACAACTATGGCCACATCACCGCCGCCTGGGTGAAGCGCTACGTCGAGGAAAACGGCGGCGAGGTCATCGAAACAGAATTCTTCCCGCTGGACGTGTCGCAGTTCGGCGCGACCATTTCCAAGATCCAGGGCGCCAAGCCCGACTTCGTGCTGTCGGCGCTGGTCGGCACATCGCACATGGGCTTTTACCGCCAGTGGGCCGCCGCCGGCATGAAATCGGAAATCCCCGTGATGTCGACCGTGCTGGGCGCGGGCGGCTCGGACCAGCTGATCCTGACCGCCGAAGAGGGCAACGGCATCACCGCGTCCTTTGGTTACTTTGAAGAAATCGACAACCCGACCAACAAGGCCTTCCTTGAAAAGGTCGCGGCGGCCTATCCCGACAAGGATTGGGTCATGTCCGAGATTTCCGAAGTCACCTACGAAGCGGTGCGCATGTGGGCCGATGCCGTCGCCGAGGCGGGCACCACCGAACGCGATCCGCTGCTGGAGGTGCTGACATCGGGCAAGACCTACGACATGCCCGCCGGCAAGGTGAAGATCGACCCGAAAACCCAGCACGCCGTGCGCGATGTCTACATCGCCGAGCTTCAGGACCAGGTGTTCGAGATCAAGGAAGCCTTTCCCGACAGCCCGCCCGCCGACACGCAGATGGTGTGCGATCTGATCGAGAACCCGGACTCGAACAAGCACTTCGAGATCAGCCTCTGATCTGAAAAGCAGGAGACGAGCATGGACTATACCCTGGTCATTGCCCTTGAAATGGTGCGCGCCGTTGCGTGGCTGGTGCTGCTGGCCTCGGGGCTGGCGATCATCTTCGGCATGATGCGCATCATCAACTTCGCGCATGGCGAATTCCTCATGCTGGGGGGCTACACGGTGGTGATTTCCGCCCGCCATGGGGTGAACGAATGGTTTGCCATGCTCGTCCTTGCGCCCATCGTGGTGGGCATATTCGGTGTGCTGGTGGAACGGCTGGTGATCCAGCGGCTTTACGGGCGCATCCTTGACAGCCTTCTGGCCACATGGGGGCTGTCGATGCTGATGATCGGCGGCGTGACGATGATCTTTGGCAACTCGGTCACCGGCGTCGCCACCCCGCTGGGCGGCATGAGCATCGGCGACTACCAGGTGCCGCGCTACAATTTCGTTCTGATCTTTGCGGCGATCTTCCTGTTGCTGGCGATCTGGGCGGTGCTGAAATTCACCAAGGCCGGGCTGATCGCCCGCGCCACCATGCAGAACCCCGACATGTCCGAGGCGTTGGGCATCCCCACCCGCTGGGTCTACATGGCGACCTTTGGCATCGGGTCCGCCGTCACCGGCTTTGCCGGCGCGCTGCTGGCCCCGATGACGGGCGTGGTGCCGACGATGGGCGTCAATTTCATCGCGCAAAGCTTCATCACCGTCATCACCGGGGGCGCATCTGTCATCACCGGAACGTTGACGGCGGCGGGGCTGCTGGGGTCGATCAGCCAGGGGATGACCTTCCTTACCGGGCCGGTCTACGGCGATGCCGCCCTGTTGCTGGCAGCCCTGGTGCTGCTGCGCCTGCTGCCGCAGGGCATCACCGGGCGCATCTTCAAGAAATCTTTGTAAGGGACTGGGACCTATGGAAAAACCTGTTACCCGAGATCCCGGATTCTACATCATGGTCGCCATTGGCCTGGCCGTGATGTTCATCGCCCCGGTGATGCTGGATCTCTTTACCATCATGCAGATCACGCAATACGTGGTGCTGTCGGTGTTCCCCCTGTCGCTGATCTATATCTGGGGCTTTGGCGGCATCCGGAGCTTTGGCCAGGCGGCGTTCCTCGGGCTGGGCGCCTATACCTTCGCGGTGGCGTCGATCAACATGGGAAGCACCACGGTGCCCATGGTTCTGGCCTTCATCATCCCGACGATCTTTGGCGCGGCGCTGGGGTATTTCATGTTCTACGGGCGACTGTCGGACGTGTACCTTGGGGTTGTGACGCTTGTGGTCGCGCTCATCTTCTGGAAGCTGATCAACCACACGGCGGGCCCGGAGTATTCCATCGGCTCGGCGCGTCTCGGGGGCTTCAACGGCATCCCGTCGATCCCGACGCTGCACATTCCGGGCGATCCGGGCGCGTGGCTGGACCCGGGCCAGATGTTCCAGGTGTTCATGGCGTTCCTGATCGTCATCTACATCGGCCTGCGGTTCCTGATCGCGTCCGACTTCGGCCGGGTGACCATCGGCATTCGCGAAAACGAGACCCGCGCCAGCCTGCTGGGCTATGACGTGCGCAAGCAAAAGGTCATCGTCTTTGCCATCGGCGGAGGCATCGCGGGCATCGCCGGCGCCATGTGGGCCACCTATCAGGCGTTCATCGATCCCAATTCGGTATCGATGGAAATGTCGGCCAAGGCGCTTGTCTGGGTGATGGCCGGGGGTGTCGGCACGCTGGTCGGCCCGATCATCGGCTGCATCCTGCTGCAATGGCTGACGCTGCAACTGGGCACCGTCGATGTGGTCAATTCCATCGCCGTGCTGGGCGCGATCATGATGATCCTCGTGCTGGCGCTGCCCAAGGGCATCGTGCCGACCGCGCGCTCGCTCATGCTGGGCGGGTACATCCTGTGGAAACGCAACCAGGGCAATGCCATCCCCGGAAAGGCGGTGAAGGAATGAGCGACATCCTGACCACGCGCGGCCTGACCATGCGCTTTGGCGGTGTGACGGCGGTGGACAACGTTGATTTCAACCTGCGCGACGGCGAATTGCGCTGCCTGCTGGGGCCGAACGGGGCGGGGAAATCGACCTTTTTCAAATGCCTCACCGGGCAGCTGACCCCGACCACCGGCAACGTCACCTTTTCCGGGCAGGACATCACCGGCGCGCACACGCATCAGATCGTCAACCTTGGGGTGGGCATCAAGACGCAGGTGCCCAACGTGTTCGACGGCATCACCGCCTATGAAAACGTGCGGCTGTCGGCGCGGCGCAAGCATCTCAAGCCCATGGCGCGCGAGCTGACCATGCACACGCTGGACCGCTGCGGCATCACCCACCTTGCCAAGCGCGAGGTCGGCCTGCTGTCCCACGGTCAGCGCCAGCTGGTCGAACTGGCGATGGTGCTGGCGGGCGAGCCCAAGCTGATCCTGCTGGATGAACCCGCCGCCGGCATGACCGGCGATGAACGCGACCGGCTGGCGCAGCTTGTGCTGGAATCGGCGCGCAGCGCGGCGGTGGTGGTGGTCGAACACGACATGGCCTTCATCCGCCAGATTGCCAAGTTCGTCACCGTGTTCAACCGCGGCGCCATCTTCCGCGAGGCGATGATCGACGACATCATGCAGGACCGCGAGGTTCAGGAGATCTATCTGGGGAAACAGGCCAATGCTGCTTGACGTCAAGGGCCTGTCGGCCGCCTACGGGCTGGTGCCCGCGCTGCACCGCGTCGATTTTCACGCCAACGCCGGCGAGGTCGTCGGCATCCTGGGCCACAACGGCATGGGCAAGACCACGCTGATGCGGTCCATCATGGGCTACGTCAAGGTGACGGGCGGCGAGATCGACTTTGACGGCACATCCATTCTTGGCACCGCCGTCAACGCGCGCGCCCGCATGGGCATCGGGCTGGTCCCGCAAGGGCGCCAGATATTTCCCAACCTGTCGGTCAAGGAAAACCTGGAAGTCGCAATCCCCGGCGGCAAGGCCGAGGTGGCGCGCACGGTCGATGACATGCTGGACCTGTTCCCGCGGCTCAAGCGCCTGCTGGACCGGCGCGGCGGGGCGCTGTCGGGGGGCGAACAGCAGCTGCTGGCGCTGGCCCGCTGCCTGGCCCGCCGCCCCCGGCTGATGCTGCTGGACGAGCCGACCGAAGGCATTCAGCCGTCCATCATCGACGAGATTTCCGACACGCTGGCCGGGCTGACCAAGCAGATCGACATCACCATCGTGCTGGTCGAACAGAACCTGGATTTCATCACCGGGCTGTCGGACCGGGTCTATGCCATTTCCAACGGCGTGCTCGAACGCGAGATCCCCAAGGCCGAACTGACGGACGCGGGCGCGGTGAGCGCCTTCATGGGCTTCACCGCCTGACGGGGGGGCAAGACGCGCCCCCGCCTTTCTGAATTCACTGCAAGCAAGGACTGAACGGATGTCTGTGACACTTCCGAACAAGGAACAACTGGCCGATGTGGCCGATCGGCTTGGCTTCAACCTCTCGGACGAGGATGTGACATCCTTCCAGGGGCTGATGCAGGGCTATGTCGATGCCTATAACGCGGTCGACAAGATGATCGACCCGCTGCCCGAAATCACCTATCCGCGCAGCATCGGCGTGCAGCCGCCCGTCGAAGAAAACCCGCTGAACGCATGGTACGTCAAATCCACCGTGCAGGGCGCGCCCGAGGGCAAGCTTGCGGGCAAGACCGTGGTTTTGAAGGACAACGTCATGCTGGGCGGCGTGCCGATGATGAACGGCTCGTCCACGCTGGAAGGCTATGTGCCCAACGTGGATGCCACCATCGTCACCCGCATGCTGGACGCGGGCGCGACCATCGTGGGCAAGGCGCATTGCGAATGTTTCTGCATGTCAGGCGGCTCGCACACCTCGGCGCTGGGGCCGGTGTGCAACCCGCATGACCCGACGCGTTCGGCGGGCGGATCGTCTTCGGGATCGGCCGCGCTGGTCGCCAAGGGCGAAGTCGACATGGCCATCGGCGGCGATCAGGGCGGATCGATCCGCATGCCGTCCGCCTTTTGCGGCACCGTGGGCATGAAGCCGACGCACGGGCTGGTGCCCTATACCGGCATCGTGCCGATCGAGATCACCATCGACCACGCCGGGCCGATCACATCGACCGTGGCCGACAACGCGCTGCTGCTCGAGGTGCTGGCCGGCGCCGATGGCTATGACAGCCGGCAGATCGACGTGTCGGTGTCCGATTACACTGCCGGGCTGGACAAGCCGGTCAAGGGCATGAAGGTCGCGATCCTCAAGGAAGGGTTCGGGCACGCCGCCAGCCAGGCGGAATCGGATGAAAAGGTGCGCGAGGCCGCCCGCAAGCTCGAGGCGCTTGGCGTCATCGTCGAAGAGGTGTCGATCCCGATGCACCTGATCGCTCCGGCGATCTGGGCGCCCATCGGCCTGCAGGGCCTGACGCAGACGATGATGCTGGGCGATGGCTATGGCACTTCGCGCCCCGATCTTTACGTCACCAGCTTCATGGATTTCCACCGCGGCTGGCGCGAGCGCGCCGACGAGCTGTCCGAAACGCTCAAGCTGGCGATGCTGTTCGCGCAATATTGCGATGACCAGTACGGCAAGCGGTTCTACGGCAAGGCGTTCAACCTGACCAAGCCGCTGCGCGCTGCCTATGACGCGGTGCTGGCCGATTACGACGCCATCCTGATGCCGACCGTGCCGATGACCGCGACGCCGATCCCCGCGCCCGATGCCCCGCGTGAGGAAATCGTCGAGCGCGCCTTCGAGATGCTCAACAACACTTCGGCCTTCGACATCACCCATCACCCGGCGCTGTCGGTGCCCTGCGGCAAGGTCGACGGCCTGCCCGTGGGCATGATGCTGGTCGGCAAGATGTGGGACGAGCAGACGCTGTACACCCTGGGCGACGCCTTCGAGAAATCGGGCGACTGGACCGGCTGGTAACACCTTCCCGGTGACCTGCCCGCCCCTTGGCCAGTCCGGGGGCGGGCCTTTTCTGCCGCAAGGAACACGCGCATGAAGGATGACATACCCGCCGGGCCGCTGATGCTGGAAACCGTGCTGGGGCTTGCCTCGGACCCGCAATGGCACGACCGCCTGCACGCGCTGGAACACGAGGGCGGGCTGGAATGGCTTGCCATCCCCGAGGCAGACGCGGGCCGCAAGCGCATGCGGCTGCAAACCGATAGGGGGCGCGATTGCGCCATCGCCCTGCCGCGCGAACAGGCGCTGGCCGACGGGGCGGTGCTGTTTCACGACGGGCGGCTGGCCATCGCGGTGCGCATCGACGGCGCCGCGCGCATGCGCCTGCGCCCGGCCACGGTGGATGACGCGCTGCGCCTGGGCCACTGGTGCGGCAACCTGCACTGGAAGGTGATCTTTGGCGATGGCGTCATGGACGTGGTGCTGGACGGCCCGCCCGAACGCTACGAGGCGCGGCTGGCCGACCTGCGCGGGCTGGCCGATTTCGACATCATCGCCCCCGAATGACGCTTGCCACCATCCGCGCGATGCAGCTGGCCGACAGCGGCTTTCCCTCGGGGGTGTTCGCCTATTCCTGGGGGCTGGAAACGGCGCTGGCCGACGGGCAGCTGACCGGGCGGTCACTGGCCGACTGGGTCGCGGTCGAACTGCGCACCCGCTGGCACCGGTTCGACCGGGTCGCGCTGGCGGGGGGCTTTCGTCTGACCGGCGCGCAGCTTGCCGACTGGTGCAAGGTGATCGACACGCTGATGCCGGTTGACCGCGCCCGCCGCGAAAGCACCGAGGCGGGCGATGCGCTGTTCGCCTCGGCAAAGGCGCTGCGCATCGATCTGGACCCCGGCGCGCTTGCCGCGCGCGCCGCCGGCACGGGGCATTTCGCGGTGGTACACGGCGCCTTCCTGCGCGCCTGCGGGCTGGACATGGCCAACGCGCTGGCCACATCGGCGGCCAGCATGGCGCGGGGCGCGTTTTCCGCCGCCGTCCGGCTGGGCGCGGCGGGCGCGATAGCGACCCAGCGCGACCTTCTGGCGCTGGCCCCGCTGATCGCCGAGCTGGCCACCGAACCCGCCCCGGACGCGCTGCCGTCGGGGTTCATGCCGCTGTCGGACCTGGCGCTGATGCGCCCGCACGCATCGCGGCTTTTCATCAACTGACGAGGCAACGGATGCACCTGACCCCCACGGAAATCGAGCGGCTGACCATCTTCACCGCCGCCGAACTGGCCCGCCGCTACGTCGCGCTTGGCATCCGCCTTGCCCACCCCGAGGCGGTGGCGCTGCTGGCGGACGAGCTGCTGACCCATGCGCGCCTTGGCCACAGCCACAGCCAGATCGTCAGCCACGTGTCCACCCTGCTGAGCGCCGCGCAGGTGCAGCCGGGGGTGGCGCATATGCTCAAGACATTCTCGGTCGAAGTGTCCATGGCCGAGGGCACCAAGCTGGTCACCGTCTTCGACCCCATCGCCCCCGATCCCGGCGATCCCATCCCCGGCGAGGTCATCCCCGCCAAGGGCGAAATCGAAATCAACGCCGGGCGCAAGGCGATCACGATCGGCGTGCTCAACACCGGCGATCGCACCATCCAGGTGCGCAGCCACGCGCATTTCTTCGAAGTGAACCCGGCGCTGCAGTTTGACCGCAGGGCGGCGTTCGGCATGCGGCTGGATCGGCCCTCGGGCGGGGGGGAACGGTTCGATCCGGGCATCGAGAAAGAGGTCACGCTGGTGCCCTACGGCGGCAAGCGCGTGGTGCATGGTTTTGCCGGCCTGACCGAAGGGCCGATCGACGGAGGGCTGGACGGCGCCATCGCGGCGGCGACGCAGCGGGGGTACATGAAATGAAGATGTCTCGGGATGCCTATGCGCGGCTTTACGGGCCCACCACCGGCGACATGGTGCGCCTTGGCGACACCTCGCTGCTGGCCGAAATCGAATTCGACCACACCCACCCCGGCGACGAGCTGACCGCCGGCGCGGGCAAGATCATGCGCGACGGCGAAGGCTTCTGCACCACTGGCACCGCCGCCAATGGCGCGCTGGACATGGTCATCATGAACGCCATCATCATCGACGCCGAACTGGGCATCCTCAAGGGTGACATCGGCATTCGCGACGGGCGCATCGTCGGCGTGGGCAAGGCCGGCAACCCCGACATCATGAACGGCGTCACGGATGGCATGGTGACCGGCCCCAACACCACCGTGGTGCATGGCGACAACCATTTCGTCACCGCCGGCGCCATCGAGGCGCACGCGCATTTCCTGTCGCCTCAACAATGCCACCATGCGCTGGCGGGGGGGTGCACGACGATGATCGGAATGTCTCCGGGGCCGAATTTCGATGTGTCCTGTTCGGGGCCGAACGTGCTTGGGCGGCTTATCCAGGCCGCCGATGAATACCCGCTGAACTTCGGCTTTCTGGGGCGCGGCAATTCCAACCCCGAGGCGGTCGCCGAAAGCGTGTCGGGCGGCGCGCTGGGGGTCAAGATTCACGAGGATTTCGGCGCATCCCCCGCGGTGCTGGACGGCACGCTGATTGCCGCGGACAACGCCGATTTCTCGGTGCATCTGCACACCGACACCATCAACGAATTCGGCTTTTACGAAACCACGATGGACGCCATCGCCGGGCGGTCCATCCACATGTACCACACCGAAGGCGCGGGCGGCGGCCATGCCCCCGACATCCTGGTGGTCAACGGCTATCCCAACGTGCTGCCGTCTTCGACCAACCCCACCAACCCCTACACGCTGCCCGCCCTGGAAGAGGGCGTGCCGATGACCATGCTTGCCCACATGATGAGCTTCGATCTGATCGAAGACGTCGCCTTTGCCGAGGCCCGCATCCGCCCGCAATCCATGGCCGCCGAAGACCTGCTGCACGACATGGGCGCGATTTCGATCTTTGCCACCGACACCCAGGGCATGGGGCGGCTGGCGGAAAACCTTGCGAAATGCTGGCAACTGGCGTCGGTCATGAAGGATCGCGTGGGCCGCTTGCCCACCGAAACCACGGCCAGCGCCGACAACCAGCGCATCCTGCGCTACATCGCCAAATACACCATCAACCCCGCCATCGCGGCGGGGATCGATCATGAGGTGGGCAGCATCGCGCCGGGCAAGATGGCCGATATCGTGCTGTGGCCCTTTGCCTTTTTCGGCGCCAAGCCAAGCACGGTCATCAAGTCCGGCACCATCGTCTGGGCCACCATGGGCGATGGCAACGGCAGCTTTGTCGGCTCGGAACCGATGATCCACCGCCCCATGTGGGGCTCGCTGGGTTCGGCCAAGCACCACCTTGGGGTGACCTTCGTGTCAAAGCTGGCGATGGACGCGGGCACGCGGGAAAAGCTGGGCGTGCAAAAGGCGTTCGTTCAAATCAGGAACACCCGGAACCTTGGAAAACAGGACATGATCCGCAACACCGCCCTGCCGAAGGTCACCGTCGATCCGCAGACCTTCGAAGTCGAGGCCGACGGCGTGGCGCTGGTGGCCGAGCCCGCTCGCGAGGTGCCGCTTGCCCGCCGGTATTTCCTGCGATGACTGCCGCGCGCGTGGGCATCGGCGGCCCGGTCGGGTCGGGCAAGACCGCCCTGATCGAAGCGATGCTGGCAAGGCTGGGCGCCGCCGGGATCGACACCGCCGTCATCACCAACGACCTTGTCACCGACGAGGACGCCGAGCGTCTGCGCAAGGGCGGCCAGCTGGCCCCCGACCGGGTGCGCGCGGTGCAGGCGGGGGCCTGCCCGCACACCGTCATCCGCGAAGACCCAACGCTCAATATGGCCGCCGCTGACCGGCTAGAGGCAGATTTCCCGGGGCTGGATATCATCCTGATCGAATCCGGGGGCGACAACCTGGCGTCCACCTTTTCCCCCGACCTGGTGGATTTCTGGATGTTCGTGATCGACGTGGCGGGGGGCGATGACATCCCCCGCAAGAAGGGGCCGGGCATCTTGCAGGCCAACCTGCTGGTCATCAACAAGGCCGATCTTGCGCCCCATGTGGGCGTGGATTTCCCGCGCATGCTGGCCGAGGCGACGCAGGTGCGCGCCGGCGCGCCGGTGCTGCCGACCGTCTGCCGCAGCGGCACCGGCGTGGACGACATCGTCGCCCATCTGCGCCGCGAGGTGCTGTTCAAGTGAAGGACATGGCCGACCCGCCCCAGGTGTCGCTGACCTGCGGGATCGCCCCGGATGGCGGCACCGCGATCCTGTCGCGGCACGTGCAATGGCCGTGGTCGCTGCCGCGCGGCTATCGGCGCGCGGGGCTGAACGGGCCGTTGACGGTGCTGCCGCAATGCGCCGGGGCGGCGCTTCTGCCGGGCGATCTGTGGCGCCACGCGGTGACGGTGCAGGTGGGCGCAAGCGTCGATCTGGTCAGCGCCGGGGCGCTCATGATCCACGCCGACCATAAGCAGGGCCGCGAAGGGCGCGCCGACTGGGATCTGGTGGCCGCCCCCGGCGCCACGCTGCGCCACATGCCGGACCCCAACGTGCTGATGCCCGGCGCAAGGATGCGCCAGCGCATCGCGCTGACCTTCGCTCCCGGCGCGCGGGCGGTGCTGTTCGACGGGTTCTGCCGCCAGTCCTCGGCGCCGGATGCCGGCGGGTGGTGGCAATCGGACCTGATCGTTTCGCACCCCTCGGGCGCGGTGATCCTGCGCGAACGCCAGCACGCGACCGAGGCCGACCTGATCGCGCTTGCCGCGCTGCCCGGCGGGGCAGGGGCCTTTGGCACGGTGCTGGTGCTGGGCGATGCGCCCTTTCCGGACGGCGCGCTGGACCTGCCCGGCTGCTACGCCGCCGTGGGGGCGGCGCGCGGCGGCGCGGGGCAGATCCTGCGCATCGCCGCCCGCACCGGAGGCGCGCTTGATCGCGCCTTCCGGTCGATCCGCGCGCAGCTTAGCTGAACGGCGTCAGGTCGGGGCGCCGGGTGTGGAAATCCGTCACCCGCTGGAACGCCGCGCCCAGCTTGAACAGCGCCGCCTCGGTCAGCGCCGGGCCCATCAACTGGAACCCGATGGGCGCGCCCCGGCTGTCAAAGCCCCCCGGAAGGGTCAGCGACGGAAACCCGGTGAAATCCGCCGGGGCGGTGAATTTCAGCATGTCGCCCAGGTTCTCGCCCTTGCCGGCGGTGGGGGCGCCGTGGATGTTGTCCAGCTCGGGCATGGGCGCGCCGGTGATCGGGAACAGCACCGCGTCCAGCCCGTGCATCGCCCGCGCAACGGACCCGTTGTAGACCAGCCGCCATTGCATCGCGGCGCCGACGTCCCTGGCGCTTAGCCCCAGCCCGTAATCCAGCAGTTCGGTCAGGTGGGGGGCATAGCCGCTGCGCTGTTCGGGGAACCGCCCCTCATGGGCCAGCGCGACCTCGATCGCGCAAAGCACCGTCCACTGGTCCACCGCCTCGGCAGGGAAGGGGAAGGACACGGGCACGATTTCGGCGCCCAGCGATTCATAGACCGCGATGGCCTCGCGGATCACCTCGGCGGTTTCGGGGGCGGCCTCGTCGATGATGGCGGCGCGGTCGATCCCGATGCGCATCCCCCGGATCGGCCCGGCGCAGGCGGCAAGGTAGTCGGGCACAGGGGCCATCAGCGCCGTCGCATCGCGCACAGCCCCGCCGCCGCTGGCGCCCCCGAGCGCGCCGCCGGCCCGCCCCCTCCCCCCCCTCGCGCGCCCCTGCTC
>CAXICP010000030.1:0-14642 GCA_964022595.1 uncultured Salipiger sp. | reverse complement strand
GCACGAAAACGTCCTTTGCGGGCCTGCGGAAAGAGGAAGAGCGCGCCGACGTCATCGCCTACCTGGCGACCTTCGAGTGACGCACCGCGCGGGGGCTGCGGCCCCTGCGCGGACAGCAATTCCGGACCCGGCGGGAGGAAAAGAGGCGCCGGACCCGGAAACACCCGTGACCTGTCGGAGATGAGACAGGCGCGGCAAAGCCAGGTGGTCCTGCCGCCGCTTTATCCAAGGGAGAAGGAAATGAAGACTCTGACGTTGCTGACGTCGGGCGTGGCCTTGTGCGCCGCGTCCGTGGCCATCGCCAACGAAGATCTGATGACCCAGATCGACAACCCCGCCCAATGGGCCATCCAGACCGGGGATTACGCCAACCAGCGCTATTCCGAACTGGACCAGATCAACGCCGAGAACGTGGACGACCTTCAGGTCGCGTGGACGTTCTCGACCGGGGTTCTGCGCGGGCACGAGGGCTCGCCCCTGGTGATCGGCGACACGATGTACGTGCACACGCCGTTCCCCAACATGGTCTACGCGCTGGACCTGAACGAAGACGGCAAGATCAAGTGGAAATACGTGCCCAAGCAGGACCCGGATGTCATTCCGGTGATGTGCTGCGACACGGTGAACCGCGGCGTCGCCTATGCCGACGGCAAGATCTTCCTGCACCAGGCCGACACCAAGGTGGTGGCGCTTGACGCCAACACCGGCGAAGTCCTGTGGGAAGTGATGAACGGCGATGCGTCCAAGGGCGAAACCAACACCGCGACGGTTCTGCCGGTCAAGGACAAGGTCATTGTCGGCATCTCTGGCGGTGAATTCGGTGTTCGCGGTTCCGTAACTGCGTACAATATGTCTGACGGTTCGCAGGCATGGCGCGCCTATTCCATGGGCCCCGACAGCGATATTCTGGTCGACCCAGAGGCAACCACCCACCTCGGCAAGCCCGTTGGCGCAGATTCCGGCACCAACACATGGGAAGGCGATCAGTGGATGATCGGCGGCGGCACCACCTGGGGCTGGTATTCCTATGACCCCGAGGCCGACCTTGTCTATTACGGCACCGGCAACCCGTCCACCTGGAACCCGGCGCAGCGCCCGGGCGACAACCGCTGGTCGATGACCATCATGGCCCGTGACCCCGACGACGGCATGGCCAAGTGGGTGTACCAGATGACCCCGCATGACGAGTGGGACTTTGACGGCATCAACGAGATGATCCTGACCGACCAGGAAATCGACGGCGAAGAGCGCAAGCTGCTGACCCACTTCGACCGCAACGGGCTGGGCTACACGCTTGACCGGATCACGGGCGAATTGCTGGTGGCCGAAAAGTTCGATCCGGCGGTGAACTGGACCACCGGCGTCGACATGGACGAGAATTCGGAAACCTATGGCCGCCCGGCCGTGGTCGCCGAATATTCGACCGAGCAGAACGGCGAGGACGTCAATTCCACCGGGATCTGTCCGGCGGCGCTGGGGTCCAAGGACCAGCAGCCGGCGTCCTATTCGCCCAAGACCGAACTGTTCTACGTGCCGACCAACCACGTCTGCATGGATTACGAACCGTTCCGCGTGTCCTACACCGCCGGTCAGCCCTACGTGGGTGCGACGCTGGCGATGTACCCGGCGCCCGAAAGCCATGGCGGCATGGGCAACTTCATCGCCTGGGACAACATCAACGGCGAGATCAAGTGGTCGCTGCCCGAGCAGTTCTCGGTCTGGTCGGGGGCCCTGGCCACCGCGGGTGACGTGGTGTTCTACGGCACGCTTGAAGGCTATCTCAAGGCGGTCGACGCATCGACCGGCGAAGAGCTGTACCGCTTCAAGACCCCGTCGGGCATCATCGGCAACGTGATGACCTATGAACATGGCGGCAAGCAGTACGTGGGCATCCTGTCGGGCGTCGGCGGCTGGGCCGGGATCGGCCTTGCGGCCGGGCTGACCAACCCCAACGACGGCCTTGGCGCCGTGGGCGGCTATTCGGCCCTGTCCGACTACACCGCGCTTGGTGGCCAGCTGACGGTCTTCACCCTTCCCGACTGATCCGCAGCCATCAGCAGGGCCGGCGGGACGCGTGACCCCGCCGGTCCGACTTGAACGATATTTCCAGGACAGCTGACATCATGACCCGACTCCACCTCCTGATTGCGGCCGCAGCGTTCCTGCCCGCTTCTGCCCGTCTTGCCGATGGCGGTGTGTCGATGGACGATCCGAACATCGCGGTGGATTACGAGGAAGACGGCCGCTACTTCACCGAAGACGGCGTGCCCACCTTCAACGTGGCCGAGGACGGCACCGTCGACTGGCCGACGTTTTCGGGATTTCGCCGCTATCACGCCGAATGCCACGTCTGCCACGGGCCGGACGGCGAGGGGTCGACCTATGCCCCCGCGCTCAAGCAATCGGCCATCGACATGGACTACTACGATTTCATCGACGTCGTGACCAACGGGCGCAAGGTCGTGGGCGCATCGGACAATTCGGTGATGCCCGCCTTCGGCACGAACCCGAACGTGATGTGCTATCTCGATGACATCTATACCTATCTCAAGGCGCACGGCTCTGGCGCGATCGAGCGCGGCCGCCCCGCCAAGAAGGAAGCCAAGAGCGATGTGTTCGTCGAGAACGAAGATGCCTGCATGGGTTCATAAGGCGCGGGCCGCGGCGCTGGCAGCCTTGCTGGCGCTTGCGGCGGCGCCGGGCGCGGCGCAGACCTCGGACCTTGTCAGCAAGACGGCGTTCCGGGTCTGCGCCGATCCGGCCAACGATCCGATGTCGATGCGCGACGGGTCGGGCTATGAAAACGCGCTGGCCGAACTGATGGCGGCGCAGCTGGGCCTGCCGGTGGAATACACATGGTATCCGATGGCGACGGGCTTCATCCGCAACACGTTGAAGCTGGGCAAGTGCGACGTGGTGATCGGCTATGCGCAGGGCCATGAACTGGTGTTGAACACCAACCATTACATGACCTCGGCCTTTGTGCTGGTGGTGCCGTCCGGGGGCGATCTGGCCGGGGTGCGCGCGCTGTCGGACGCGGCCTTGCAGGGGCGGCGCATCGGGGTGATCGCGGGGTCTCCTCCGGCGAACCACATGGCGCGCAACGGGCTGATCGGCAAGGCGCGGCCCTATAACCTTGTGGTCGACCGGCGCCATGAATCCCCGTCCGAACAGATGCTGTCCGATCTTGCCGGGGGCACGATCGACGCCGCGGTGATGTGGGGACCGATCGCCGGCCCGCTGGTCAAGCGCCAGGGGCTGGACATGGATGTCATCCCGCTGCTGCGCGAGGATCACTTTCCCAAGCTGTTCTACCGCATCACCATGGGCGTGCGGCAGGGCGAAAAGGTCTGGCAGCGCAAGCTGAATTCGTTGATCCGGCGCAACCAGGCCCAGATCGACGCGATCCTGGCCGAAGCGGGCGTGCCGCTGGTGTCGGACATGGGCGACGAGGTGATCGAGGTGGGCCAATGACGCGGCTCGCGGCGGTGCTGGCACTGGCGCTGCTGCCCGCGCCCGGCGCCGCGCAGGTGGCTGAACCGGATGGCTACCGGATGGACAGCTACCGCGCCCCGGTGCCCGAAACGCTGGCCGGGGCCACGGTCATTTCCCCCGGGCAGGCGCATGATCTGTGGCAGGCGGGGGCGGTCTTTGTCGACGTGCTGCCCCGCGCGCCCCGCCCGGACTCCCTGCCCGAGGGCACGATCTGGAACGAAAAGCCGCGCCTGTCGGTGCCCGGCGCGGTCTGGCTGCCCAACGTGGGTTATGGCGCCATCGCCGATGTCACCGACGCCTATTTCCGCGCGGGGCTTGCGCAGGCGGCGCCGGACCCGGCCACTCCGGTGGTGTTCTTCTGCCTCGCCGAATGCTGGATGAGCTGGAACGCCGCCAAGCGCGCGCTGGAATACGGCTACGGCGCGGTGCACTGGATGCCCGATGGCACCGACGGGTGGGTCTTTCACGACTATCCCACCGCGCCGGTGGTTCCCTGGCAGGCGCCCTGACAGCCACGAATTGACGCTACGTCCGCCCAAGGAACGGGCGGCCTTGGCGGGTTCGGGTTTATTTGATCAAATTATTGCCGCGCGGCGCCTGCAGGGGCTTTACCGGCGCGGCGAAATTTCCTGCCATGGCTTGCGAGTCCACTTAAGGGAGTCCGCCGGATGCTTGATGAAACCGCCACCGCGACCGGGGCCATCACCCTGACCCGGGTTGCCAAGGTCTTTGGCGCGTTCACGGCGGTCGAGAACATCGACCTGACGATCCGGGGAAACGAATTCTTCACCCTGCTGGGTCCGTCGGGCTGCGGCAAGACCACCATCCTGCGCATGTTGGCCGGGTTCGAAACCCCGACGCGGGGCGAAATTTTTCTGGACGGGACGGAAATCGCGCGGCTTGGCCCGAACCGGCGGCCGGTGAACACGGTGTTCCAGAGCTATGCGCTGTTTCCGCATCTGACCGTGGCGCAGAACATCGGCTTTGCGCTGAAGATGCTGGGCAAGCCCCGGGCCGAGATCGCCGGCACGGTGGACCGGATGCTGGATCTGGTGCAGTTGCAGGGCCGGGGCGACCAGCTTGTCACCCGGCTTTCGGGGGGGCAGCAGCAGCGCGTGGCGCTGGCCCGGGCGCTGGCGCCGCGCCCCAGGGTGCTGTTGCTGGACGAGCCGCTGTCGGCGCTGGATCAGAAGCTGCGCAAGACCATGCAGATCGAACTGAAGCGGATGCAGCGCGAAACCGGCATCACATTTGTCTTCGTCACCCACGATCAGGAAGAGGCGCTGACCATGTCCGACCGCATCGCGGTGCTGTCGAACGGCGCGCTGCAGCAGGTCGGCACCCCGCACGAGATCTACAACCATCCCGCGTCGCGTTTCGTGGCGGATTTCATCGGTGAAACCAACCTGTTGACCGGCAAGGTGCTGCGCCACGATGGCGACAGCGTCTGCGTGGCGCTGCCGGGCGGCGCGCAGATAAAGGCGCGCAGCCGCCATGTGCTGCCCGCCGGCGCCGAGGTCACGCTTGCGGTGCGCCCGGAAAATTGCGCGCTGGCCGGCCCCGAGGCGCCCTTGCAGGGCCGCGTCCGCGAGGTGGTCTATTTCGGCACCGACACGCATTTCCACCTGGATCTGGCAACCGGCACGCCGCTGGTGGTGCGCCGCCAGAACGCCGCCGGCGCCGGGCCCGCGCCGCAGGAAGGCGACACCGTCGGCGTGACGCTGGCCCCGGGCGGCACCAGCGTGCTGAGGGATTGACCATGGCGCAATCGCTGCCCGAACTTGAATCCGCCCTGCGCCGCGCCGACATCCGGCGGCGCTGGTGGCTCAGCCTGCCGGCCATGCTGGTGGTGCTGGCCGCCGGCATCGGGCCGCTGCTGATCGTGGTGGTCTATTCCTTTCTTGAATCGGGCCCCTACGGCGACGTGGTCTGGAAATTCTCGACCGAGGGCTGGTTCAACGTGCTGCTGTCGCGCGACATCTTCGATGACACCGTGTCGCTGGCCGATGCGCATCTGGCGATCCTGTGGCGCAGCGTGCGTCTGTCGGCGATCACCACGCTGCTGTGCCTGGTCGTGGGCTTTCCGACCGCGTGGTACATGGCCAGCCGGGGGCCAAAGGCGCGCGGGCTGCTGCTTTTGCTGATCACCGTGCCGTTCTGGACCAACCTTCTGATCCGCACCTTCGCCATCCAGCAGTTGCTGCGCGCCGAGGGGCTGGTGAACGTGGTGCTGATGAAGCTGGGCCTTGTAAGCGCGCCCCTGCAACTGCTTTACACCGATTTCGCGATCCTGGTGGGGATGACCTATGTCTACCTGCCGCTGATGGTGCTGCCGCTGTATTCCACCATGGAAAAGTTCGATTTCCGCCTGATGGAGGCGGCCTATGATCTTTACGCCAGCCGCCGCAGGGCGCTGACCGGCGTGCTGATCCCGCTGGTCAAGCCGGGGGTGATCGCAGGCTGCACGCTGGTGTTCATTCCCTGCCTTGGCACCTATGTGATCCCGCGCGTGCTGGGGGGCGGCACCAACCTGATGATCGGCAACCTGATCGAATTGCAGTTCGGCGCCGGGCGCAACTGGCCGCTTGGCGCGGCGCTGAGCATCGCGCTGGTGGCGCTGGTGCTGGTGGGGCTGGTGATCTTTCAGCGCAACGACCGCAGCGGGGGCGATCATGCGTAAGGCGTTCGACACGCGCGCGCTGCCGGGGTTCGGGGTGATGACGGCGCTGTGCTTTGCCGCGCTTTACCTGCCGATCGCGGTGCTGGTGGTGTTTTCGTTCAACTCAAGCGAGTCCATCGCGGTGATGGAAGGGCTGTCGCTGCGCTGGTTCCGCGCGGCCGCCCGGAACGAGGCGGTGATCGACGCGTCCATCCGGTCGCTGCAACTGGCGCTTGCGGCGGCGGGGCTGGCGACATTCGTGGCCACGCTTGCCGCCGTGGCCACCACGCGCACCGCGCGCTACCGGGGCCTGCGGGCCAAGGTGATGCTGTTCACCGTGCCGCTGATGGTGCCCGAGATCGTCACCGCGGTGGCGCTGCTGATCCTTGTGTCCAAGTTGAAGGTCTGGACCGGCTACACCGGGCTTGGCTACCTGATCCTGTCGCACGCGGCGTTCTGCGTGCCCTTCGCCTACATGCCCATCCGCGCCCGGCTGGCGGGCATGGACACCACGCTGGAAGCGGCGGCGGCGGATCTTTACGCCAGCCGCTGGCAGGCCTTTGCGCATGTGACGCTGCCGCTGCTGGCGCCGGGGATCGTGGCGGGGTTCATGCTGGGCTTTGTCATTTCGCTGGATGACGTGGTGATCACCGAATTCGTCAAATCCGCCGGGCAGGACACGCTGCCGACCTACATGCTGGGCCAGTTGCGGCGCAACATCACGCCGGAAATCAACGCGATTTCCACCGCCTTCCTGGGGCTGTCCATCGTGATGATCGTGCTGTTCTACCTGCTCAACACCCGCAAGAAGACCTGAAAAGGGCGCCCGAACGCCCGTATTCCAACACGGAGAGACCTCATGCACCGTTTGCTCGTGACCACCGCCGCGCTTGCGCTTGGCACCGCCGCCCAGGCCGAGGGGCAGCTGAACATCTTCAACTGGGGCAATTACACCAGCCCCGAGCTGATCGAGAAATTCGAACAGGAATTCGATGTCGAGGTGACCATCACCGATTACGATTCCAACGACACCGCGCTGGCCAAGGTGCGCCAGGGCGGGCACGGGTTCGACATCGTGGTGCCCACGTCCAGCGCCATGCAGATTTTCATCGGTGAGGGGCTGCTGATGGAAAGCCGCCCCGACCAGATGGAAAACTTCGGCAATGTCGATCCGCAATGGGTCGACGTGGCCTTTGATCCGGGGCGTCATTATTCGGTGCCCTGGCAGTGGGGCACGACGGGGATCACCGTCAATACATCGGTCTATGACGGGGATATCAACACGTCCGACATCTTTCTTGATCCGCCCGAGGAACTGGTGGGCAAGGTCAACGTGGTGCCGGAAATGTCCGACGTGATGTCGATGACCATCTACAATGTCGGGGGCGAGGCCTGCACCGACGATCTGGATGTGCTCAAGCAGGTGCGCGACAAGCTGGTCGCGGCCAAGCCCAAGTGGCTGTCGATGGATTACGGCAATGTCGACAACTACGCGGCGGGCGATATCGCGGCGGGCGTGAACTGGAACGGCGCGTCGTTCCGCGCGCGGGTCAAGAACCCCGACATCGCCTTTGGCTACCCCGCCGAAGGCTACCCGGTCTGGATGGACAACGCCGCCATCCTTGCCGATGCCACCAATGTCGAGAACGCCAAGCTGTTCCTGAACTACATCATGGCGCCCGAAAACGCCGCGATGCTGTCCAGCTTTGCGCGCTATGCCAACGGCATCACGGGGTCCGAGGCGTTCATGCCCGAAGACATGGGCACCGCGCCCGAAATCGTCATCCCCGCCGAGCTGAAGGCCGCGGGCCATTTCGTGCCGCCTTGCCCGCCCGAGGTGAACCAGCTGTACACCCGGATCTGGACCGAGCTGATGAAATAAGGCGCCTCAGGGCCCGGGTCGCCCCACGCCGGGGCGGCCCTTTTTGCATTTTCCCCACCTGAAAGACCCCCCGATGACCACCGCTTCGCTGATCGTGCACAATGCTTCGGTTCTGACCATGGATGACGCCCGCCCGCGCGCCTCGGCGGTGGCGATCGCGGGCAGGACCGTGCTTGCGGTGGGCGGGGCGGAACTGCTTGATCTGGCGGGGCCGGACACGCGGGTGATCGATGGCGCCGGGCGCACGGTGCTGCCGGGGTTCAACGACAGCCATCTGCATATCTTCATCGGCTCGGTGGGGCTGTCGCATCTGAACCTGACCACCGTGCGCGGGGTCGATGCGCTGCGCGATGCGGTCCGGGGCTATGCGGCGGAAAACCCCGACGCGGCGCTGCTTTGCGCGGAATTCACCGATTACGCCATCCTTGGGGATGGCATCGCGATCACGCGGCATGTGCTGGATGACATCCTGCCGGACCGGCCCTTTGTCATGACCGCCTTTGACAACCACACCGCCTGGTGCAACACCGCCGCCCTGCGCGCCGCGGGCATCCTGAACGGGCGCGACCTGCCCGTGGGCAATGAAATCGTCATGGGCCGCGACGGGCTTGCCACCGGAGAGCTGCGCGAAGCCGACGCCATGCAACCCGTCAAGGCGCTGTCGCCCACCGGCTGGCGCGAGGGGCTGGGCATGGCGACGGGGGGCGAGCCGGGCGAGGTAACGGCGCAGCAGCGCGCCTCGGACCGGGCCATCCTGATGCGGGGGCTGGATTACTGCGCGCAGAACGGCATCACGTCGATCCAGAACATGGATGGGAACCTTTATACCCTTGAACTGCTGTCGGAAATCGACGCCGAACGCGGCCTGCCGGTGCGGGTGCGCGTGCCCTTTCACTGCAAGAATTTCACCGACCTGTCGGAATTCACCACCCGCGCGGCTAAGTGGCGCAAGCGGTTTTCGGGGTCGAAGCTGCGGTCGGATTTCGTCAAGATGTTCATCGACGGCGTGGTGGAAACCGGCACGGCGGTGTTCCTGGGCGGGTATGGCGATGCGCCGGGCGAAAACGGCGATCCGCTGTTCAGCCAGGATGCGCTGAACGCGGCGGTGGGCGAAGCCGACCGGCTGGGCTTTCAGGTGGCCATTCATGCCATCGGCGACGGGGCCATCCGCATGGTGCTGGACGCCTATGAGAACGCCGCGCGGGTGAACGGCGCGCGCGACAGCCGCCACCGGGTCGAACATATCGAGGTGCTGCACCCGGATGACCTGCCGCGTTTCGCGCAGCTTGGGGTGGTCGCGTCGATGCAGCCGTTGCATGTGCCGGGCAACAGTCTGATGGGGGCGGATCTGTACCTGTCGCGCATCGGGCGGGATCGCTGGGCGGGGGGCTTTCCGGCGCGCTCGCTCAGGGATTCGGGGGCGCGGGTGGTCTATTCCACCGACTGGCCGGTTGTGCCGCTGGACCCGACCCTGACGATCCGGGAATCGGTCTGCCGCAAGCCCTGGGCCGAGGGGCTGAAACCCGAAAACCTGACCCTGGCCGAAACGCTTGAGGCCTATACCCGCGCCGGCGCCTGGGTGGAATTTCGCGAGGGCGAAAAGGGCGTTCTGGCGCCGGGGATGCTGGCCGACCTGGTGATGCTGGACGGCGACATCGAAGCCGCCGCGCCCGAGGCGATCGACGCCATCGCCCCGATGCTGACGATCTGCGACGGGGCCGTGACCTTCGCGCGCGGCCCATGAGGGTGGGGGGCGCGGCCCCCCGCCTTCGGCCCTTATTCGATGGCGATTTCCACGCGCTGGCTTTCGCCGGTCGAACCGGGGATCTTCAGCTCGTAGCGGCCGGGCTTGATGGCGATGAATTCGATTTCCATGGTGCCCGCCTCGTCGAATTCCACCGATTCCAACCCGAAGGGGCGGATTTCCAGCCCGTTGACGACCACCTCGTTCACCCAGATGGCGCGAAAGAAGCCCGAGCCGGCCAGCGCAAGTTCGCCCGATCCGTCCGCTTCGATTTCCAGCTCGTAAAGCGCGCCGGATTTCAGCGTGATCGGCCCGTCTGTCAGCGGCTTGCCGACCGACAGGGTGATTTCGGGCATCTCGCCCTTGTTGGACTTCGACAGCAGCCCGGCAAAGCCAAGGTCATGCGCAAGCGCGGGCAGGGCGCCAAGGGAAAGGGCGGTGGCAAGCAGGATGGTTTTCACGATGGGTTTCCTTCAGACGAGGTGGGGGACAAGCGTGGCAGGGTTGCCGCGCAGTTCGAGCACCCTGGCTTCGAGGCGCTCGGCCTCGGATCTGGCGTGGGTCACGAAGAGGGTGGCGGGGCGATGTTCGTCGATCAGCTCGCGCGCAAGGGCGATCATCTGATCGGCCAGCGCGGTGTCGAGCGACACGAACGGTTCGTCCATGACAAGCAGTTCGGGCGCGCCGGCAAAGGCCCGGGCCAGCGCAAGGCGGCGCTGCTGGCCCAGCGACAGCGCGCGGGGAAAGGCATCTTCGCGCCCGCCCAGCCCGACCCGCGCCAGCATGAGCGCACCGGCCCGATCGCCAAGCGCGGGGTGGATCAGCGTGAGGTTCTGCAGCGCCGTGCGCCAGGGCAGAAGCGTGGGTTCCTGGAACACCATGGCGATGCGATCGGGGCGGCGCAGGGTGCCTTCAAAATCGCGGTCCAGCCCGGCGACGATGCGCAGCACGGTGGATTTGCCGATGCCCGAGGGACCGACCAGCGCCACCGTTTCGCCCCGCGCGACGGTAAAGGCGACGTTGCGCAGCACCTGCACCGCGCCGAACCGCTTGGCGCGGATGTCGGCCACCACGGGCGGGGCCGGGCGCGCGGCGAGCGGCAGGCGGGTGACGGTATCGGGGCGCTGATCGGGGGTCATCGGACGGTCGCGAACAGCCCGCCCGGCAGGGTTGCGGCCTTGCCGACCAGCTCTTCGCCGCCCAGTTCGCCCATGAGCGCGAGCAGCTTCGCGGCGGCCTGCGCATCGACGGGGCCGCGCGCGGGCACGCCAGCCAGCCAGTCCTGGCGCAGCTGGTCGAACTGCGCATCGCTCGCGGCGTTCATCTGCGGGCGGATCGGATCCCACGCGGCGGGATCGGCCAGCAGGTCCTTGGCATCGCGGCTGGCATCGTAGAACGCCTGCGCAAGCCCGGGGTGCGCATCAAGGAAGGATTGCTTGAAATAATAGCCCAGCAGGGGCACATCCGGGTCCAGCCCCAGCGCCGTGGCTGCGGTTTCCACCGATATCAGCTCGCGCATGCCCGCGGCCTTCATCTTGGCCAGGAAGTGCCAGAAGTTGATGGCGCCGGCGTAATCGCCGCCAAGCGCGGATTTGAACACCAGCGGGGGGGCGCCGAACACCTGTTCGGTTTCCGCCTTTAGATCAAAGCCTTCCTTTGCCTCGGCATAGGCGCGCAGGATCAGCCAGGACTTGTCAAGCGGGCCTCCGGCGATGCCGATCTTGCCGCCGCGCAGATCGCCAAGCGTGGTGGCGTTCGAATTGCCCGGCACCACGACCCCGCCCACCGCGCGCGAATAGGGGATGACCACGTAATCGCGGCCGGCGGCGCGCTGGCGCGCGACCCAGATCCAGTCGGCCACCGCCATGTCGGCGGCGCCGCCTTGCACCGCGATGCGCGTGGCGCCATTGTCGGCATAGGGCATCATTTCCAGCCGGAAGCCGTGCTTTTCGTCCAGATCGTTGTCGATGATGGTCGACAGTTCCCAGTTGACGGTGCCGATCTGCAGCGTGGCGGCGCGGATCACCGGCAGATCCTGGGCCAGGGCGCTGCCTGCAAGGCACAGCGCGGCGAATGTGGTGACGACGCGGGTCAGCATCGAATGGTCTCCCTTGTTGACGGCCCTGCCGTCGTTCCTTGCGCCCCGGCGTTGGGGGTGGTCCGGGGCGCCGCGCCGGAGAAGAATTCTCGTACGAGAATTCTTCGGCCCCCCCTGCGCTTTACAAAAAATTCTCGTACGAGAATTTTTCTTGCGCCGTCAGTTCGGCATGATCGCGACGCCCCAGGGTTGCTGGCCCACGGGGATTGACTTGATCGCCTTTTCCCGCGCCACGTCGATGACGGTGATGTCGTTGGAATTGCCGTTGGTGGTCAGCAGGAATTGCTCGCCCGGGGTAAAGGCCATCTGCCAGACCCGCTGGCCGACCATGATGTAATCGATCACCTTCAGGCTTTCGCCGTCGATCACCGCCACGCGGTTGGCCGGCCCGAGCGCCACGAAGATGCGGCTGCCGTCCTGTGTCACCTTCACGCCCACCGGTTGCAGCCATTCGGGCAGCACGCCGGGCACGTCGAAGCCGATCTTCTGCGTCAGGGTCGGGGTTCCGTCCTGGGCGATGTCGATCACGCTGACCGTGCCGCCGATTTCGGCGCTGACGAATAGCCGCCGCCCGTCCGAGGTATATTCGGCGTAGCGCGGGCGCTGGTCCACCAGCACGTTGTGCTTGATCTGGTAATCGTCGGTGGAAATGAAATGCGCCATGTTCGTCGTTTCCGACGTGTTCACCACCCATTTCGTGTCGGGCGAGATCGCCATGCCTTCGGGTTCGACCCCCACGGGCACCTCGGCCAGGATGCTGTGGCTTTGCGTGTCGGTCACGGTCACCAGGTTGTCGTCTTCGTTGGCGATGTACAGCGGCGAGCCGGACGGGTCGATGACGAACAGTTCGGGATCGGGCCCCGAGGGCAGCGTGTAAAGTTCTTCGTAAGAGGCGGTGTCAAACACCCGCACCGTGTCGTCATCGGACGCGCAGACATACAGCAGCGCCCCGTCGGGCGACAGCGTGATGCCGCGCGGGCGGTTGCCGCCGTCGAATTCCTCGATCACCTCCCAGCTGTCGGTGTCGATCACGCTGATGGTGTTGCCGCGTTCGTTCGACACGAAGGTCTTGCCGGCACAGGCTCCGGTGGCGGCGATGCACAGGGCGGCGGTCAGGAACAGGTTCATGGGCGTCCTCTATTCAAAAGCGGTGCAGTTGGATTCCGGCGCATCCATCCCCAGCGTATCCAGGGGCGAGACCTGGTGCAGGAACCCGTCCTGCGGGCTGACGCTGACGGTGATGCGCCCGTCATGCAGCAGGATCGGCTGGCGCAGCTGGCCGTTCCAGGGGCGGAACGTCACCTTCTGGCCCTTGAAGGCGGCCAGTTCGAAGGCGTCGGACAGGATGTAATCCTGCACCGTGCGCGGATCGGCGGACGAGGTGCGGGTGACCGCCTCGCCCAGCACGCGCAGGGCCAGCCAGGTGTTGTAGTCTTCTTCCATCACGTGGCGGCGGGTCAGCTTTTCGAAGCGGGTCTGGAATTGCGTCGCGCCCCAGGCTTCGTGGGCGCCGTGGATGGTGACGGGGCGCAGCCCGGCGCTGCCCATCACCGGGCGCGGGGTCCACAGGTGATAGGGCAGGTAGGCGGCGAAGTAATCGGTGGCATCGGCGGCGATCACCACGTCATGGTCTTTGGCGCCCTGCATGAAGGTGGGCAGCTGGCGCTGCACCAGAACATGGCCGGAATCGGTGCGCCGGGCGCCGCCGGTGTCTTCGAATTCGCGTTCCTCGACGATGGTCGCGCCGAACTTGCGCGCGGCGTGGCGGTAGGCATCAGCCAGCGCGCGATCGGCGGGGTTGGACCCGCTGACCAGCAGCCAGCGCTTCCACTGCTTCCAGATGGCGAACTGCGCCACCGCATCGGCCTGCATGTTGTAGGACGGGGCGATGTGCAGAAGGTTGGCGCGGCAGGCGTCGCTGCGCAGGGGCGCATCGGGGGCGCGGGTGTTGAACACCAGCGCACCGTCCTGCGCGGCGCGATCCGTCAGCGTTTGCAGTTCGGGGGCGCGGGCATCCACCACGATATGGCGGATGCCGTCGCCCAGCATCGCGTCCAGCGCATCCAGCGCGCCCTCGGGGGTGGCGGCGGCGGTCACGGTTTCGTAGCTGTGACCCAGGAAGGTGCCGGTGGTGGCGTTGTCTTCTTCGGCCAGCTGCGCCCCGGCAAAGGCCAGATCGTCCGGGCGCAGGTCATAACGCGAGATCGGCAAAAGCGCGGAATAGTCGATGCGCAGCACGCCGGCGCGCACGTCCAGCGCGTTCGCCCCGCCGGCAAGGACGCCTAGAAAGGCCGCTGCGATCAGCGGCAGTCTGCGGTTTTTCACTGTCTCCTCCCGTCACCCCTGGGGGTGTCTTTCCTGCCCCCCGTCCGTGCCGGGCGGCGCCCGGTCGTGACCCCGGTCATGGCCCCGAGACTGCCCCTCCCCGGGCGGGCTCGGAACCGATACTTCCGGATCGGTTGCAAGGCCAAGGGTAGCGAGCGCACCATTTCAGGCGAGTCTTAATTTCTGAGAAGGTCCCGATGCTTGCCCGTCTCGCCCTGCTGATACTGGCCCTTGGCGTTCCGGCTTCGGCGGGGGAAAAGGTGGCGTTCTTCGGGCTGACCTACCTGGACGATTCCCTGCAATCCGCCGAGCTGGGGCAGGACCCGGCGGAACTGGCGCGGCTGGACGCGCTGGCGGCGATGGTGCGCGAGCGCTTCGTCGCGCAGGGCTATGACATGGTCGACCTGGCGCCGGTGCAGGGCAAGCTGGACGGCGTGAC
>CAXICP010000029.1:0-14792 GCA_964022595.1 uncultured Salipiger sp. | reverse complement strand
CGCCCAGTCGCCCGAGATCGCGCAGGGGAATGGCCGAAACCTCCCTCGACAAATCGACGGTGTTGCGATCATCCAGCCTGGCCGACAGCTTTTCGACATATATCGCAAGGGCTTCGGTCGACTGGGCAAGCATGTCGAGTTCCTGCAGCGCCGTGATCGCCACGTTGCCAAGCCGCGCGCTCCCTTCGCTGTATACTTCTTCCATCCCGTGTTCGAGACGTTCGAGACGTAGCTGAAGGTGCCTTATCTCCTGGGATAAAAGCCTGCCGGCCTTGCTTGGGGTCAGGTGCACGTCCGGCATATCAGAGCTTCCCGACCACGCTTTCGATGCATTGTTTCATCGACTGCGAGGTGAAGGGTTTCTTGATCATGTTGTTCAGGCCCCATTTCTTCGCATCGGCGACCATCTGGGGCGTCGGTTTGCCCGTGACCAGGATGAAGCCCGTGCGCTGCGTGGCCTGGTTCTTGCGCACGGCCTGCAACAGGCCAAGCCCGTCCATGTTCGGCATGTTGTAGTCGGACAGCACCAAGTGGACCGGGCTTCCCGAAATGCGGGCGAAGGCCTTCTGCCCGTCGTTTTCGGTCAGGTAGTTCTTGATGCCGATTTCGTCGAGTGCCTGGGTAATCAGGCCACGGCTGGTCGCCATATCGTCGACCACCATGACCCGAAGGGAATCCTTGAGACTCATTTTTTTTCTCCTAGTGCGCGGCGATGCCTGTGTCCGCGCCGCCTTTCTTGCGGTAGGTTGTGACCCCTGCGGTCGTCAGGGTGTTCAGGGCTTCGCCCGTCACCCGTTCGGAATGCCCGATGAAGAGATAGCCACCGGGGCGCAGCATTCCGGTGAAACGTGCCCAAAGTCTCTGTTGGGTTGCCTGGTCGAAATAGATCGCCACGTTCCGACAGAAGATGGCGTCGAAGGGCCCCCTGAAGGGCCATTCCTGAATGAGGTTCAGTTCCGCGAAGGAAATCATGTCGCGGATGGCGGGCGAAATCTCGACCTTCTCGGGATCGCTTGCGCTGGCTGTGGTCCAGCGGCGGCGCAGGTCTTCCGGGATGGTGTCGGTTTCTTCCTTGGGGTATTGCGCGGCGCGCGCACGCGCGACGACGGCGGGATCGATGTCCGTCGCAAGCAGCCGCGCATTGCGCCGGGCATTTTCCGGCAGGCTGTCATGAAGCGTCATGGCGATCGAACAGGGTTCCTGCCCCGACGAGCAGCCCGCCGACCAGATACGGATCTTGGGCTGCGTCGCCAGTTCCGGCACCAACTGTTCACGCAGCGTGGCGAAATGGTGCTTTTCGCGAAAGAAACTGGTGACATTGGTCGTGAGCGCCGAAATCAGCTGAAGCCGCTCGTCCCCTTCGTTCGGCCTGGAAAGCAGGGTCATGTAGTCGGAAAACTCGTTGACCGATCGGGCGCGAAGCCTGCGGGCCAGACGCGAGTACACCAGCGGCTTCTTGCTTTCCGCGAGGGCAAGACCGAATTCCGAATGGGCGAGCTTGGCAAGCGAACGGAAGTCGTCGTCGGTGAAACTGAATTCCCGCGTGGTCGACGCTGCCGGAGCGACGGTCATACCGCGCCCCCCATGTCGTTGTCGAGCACGGCGTCCAGGTTGACCACCCGCACCATGTTCTCGCCCACGGAGATGACCCCGAGGATCGCCTGCCGCGCGGCTTCGGACTTGATGTCCGGGGTTTCCTGGATCGCGGACTTGGCGACCGACAGGATTTCCGAAACCGATTCAACAAGCAGGCCGATGGTGGTGCCGCCGGCAGCGGCGACGATGACCACGTTGCGTTCGTTGTCCGGGGTTTCGCCGAACCCGAAACGTGCCGCCAGATCGAAGATCGGGATCACCGCCCCGCGCAGGTTCATGACCCCGAGAACATCCGCCGGCGTGTGCGGCAGCTTGGTGACGGGGGTCCAGCGGCGGATCTCTCGGATCTGCGTGATCTCGAGGCAGAAGCTTTGTTCACCGGAAGAAAAAGTGATGAACTCGAACTGGGTTTCGGTCGGCGCTTCGGTGACATCAAGCATGACGCAGCTCCATTCTGGGTGATGACGCGGGTGGAATTTGGGGCAGACCCGGGTGAAGCTTCACAAGCTCGTCGGGATCAAGGATGAGGGCGATCTTGCCGTCGCCAAGGATCGTGGCGGCGGAAACACCCGGGATGTTGCCGTAGTTGCTTTCCAGGCTCTTGATGACGACCTGGCGCTGATCGTGGATGGCGCCGACCCGCAGCGCGGTAAGCCCCTGACCTTCGGTGCTGACAAGAAGCAGCACGCCGCCGTTGATGTCCTGGACACCGCCGGAGAGGCCAAGGTTGCGCGCCACGTCGACGATCGGCACGTAGGACCCCCGGACCGAGATCACTTCGCCATCGGTCCCGATGCAGTGCAGATCCTTGCGGCTGGGACGGATCGTTTCGATGATCGACGCGATGGGGATGACCATGGTCTGATCGGCGATCGAGATGACGAACCCGTCCATCACCGCAAGGGTAAGCGGAAGAACGATGGTAAAGGTCGTTCCGCTGCCGGGGCTGGTGGTGATCGAAACGCGGCCACCAAGCGCGGCGACCGCGTTCTTGACCACGTCCATGCCCACGCCGCGACCGGAAAGGTTCGACACCTCGGAGGCGGTCGAGAAACCCGGCATGAACAGAAGGTTGTCGATTTCCTGTTCCGACAGTTCGGCGTCCGGCGCAACGAGACCTTTTTCGATGCCTTTTTCAAGCATGCGCGGGCGATTGAGCCCGGCGCCATCATCGGCGATTTCGATGAACACGCTTCCGGATCGGTGCGATGCGGACAGGCGGATCGTGCCGATGGCATCCTTGCCGCCTTCGACACGTTTCTCGGGCGTTTCAAGCCCGTGATCGACCGCGTTGCGCACCATGTGCGTCAGCGGGTCGGCCAGCCGTTCGATGACCGTCTTGTCGACTTCGGTGGAATCGCCGATCGTGATCAGTTTGGCCTTCTTTCCCGTGGCTTCCGAGGCCTCGCGGACGATCCGCGACATCCTCTGGAACAAGGGTTTGACCGGCTGGGCACGAATGGCCATCACGCCTTCCTGGATGTCCCGGGCGAGCAGCTTGTAAGCCTCAAGCTCGTTTGTCAGGTGGGCCACCGCGGGCAGTTCCAGCTCTTCGATCCGCTGCGAAATCATCGCCTGGTTGATGATAAGCTCGCCGACCGTGTTGATCAGCCGGTCGACGCGGTCGAGATCGACGCGCAGGGTGGGCCGGGGGCCGCGAGGTTCCTCGCGGGCGGCTGCCGCCTGCTTTTGTTCGACCTTGGGGGCGGGGGTGGACATTTCAGGGGCAGGCGCCGGGCTCGCCTGGGGCGGGACCGGCGCCACCGTGGGGACCGGCGGTGCTATGGCCTCCACGATGCTTTCGGGTTCCGGCACGGATGCCGGGTCTTCGCCGGCGCTTTCGTCGACCGAGATTTCCAGATCGCACAGCGAGTCCACGAATTCGAAGATCTCGTGCAGGACGGTTTCGTCCTCGACGGTCTCAAGCGTGAGGGTCCAGCCAAGAACGGCGCTGTTCGGGTCGAAACCATCGAAGTCCGGCAGGCCCGACAGATCCGCCTGCACCGAAAGCGTGCCCAGCTCGGCCAGGGCATCGAACAGGAGTAGCGGTTCGTGCCCGTTGGAATAAAGCGCCGCGGTCGGCTTGAAACGGATGTTGAAGCTGCGCATCACGGGGCCTTCGTCGGCCTCGGCGATGGGCAGATCGATGGGCGGCGCGTCGAAGTCGAGCGTCAGCGCGGCGAAATCGAATTCCTCTTCCTCGTCCTGCTCGCCAAGGTGCGATTCAAGCTCCTTGATGACGGCGGCTTCGGATTCGGCATTGGGTTCGCGTTCATCGCGTGCGGCTTCGACCAGGTCGGCCAGTTCGTCGCCCGAACGGTGGAAAAGCAGCATCAGCTCTTCGTCCACCTTCATTTCCTGCGAACGGACCTTGTCCATCACCGTCTCGAAGGTGTGGGCAAAGTTCACCAGCCTGTCGAGACCGAAGGCCCCGGCGCCGCCCTTGATGGAGTGCACGGCGCGGAACACGGCGTTGACCACGTCCATGTCCTCGGCGTTTTCCTCCATGGCCGAGAGGCCTTCGACCAGAGCTTCGAGAAGCTCCTCGCATTCTTCGAAAAAAGTATCGCGGATGGAATTCATTGACATGGTTACACCACGTGTCCAGTGAGTCTGCGCAGAACCGACACCAGCGAGGCATCGTCGAAGGGCTTGACGATCCAGCCCGTGGCACCGGCTTCGCGGGCCCGGGTCTTCAGGTCCTGGCCGCTTTCGGTGGTCAGCACGATGATCGGCACCGTGGTCCTGTTGGGACCCGAGCGCAGCGACTCGATCACGCCGAAGCCGTCGAGGTTCGGCATGTTGATGTCGGTGATGACCACGTCGGGATCCACCTCCGAAAACTGTTCGACCCCCTCGACCCCGTCGCAGGCCGAATGGTATTCGAATCCCGCCCCTTCCAGCGACACGCGCAGCAGGTTCCGGATGGTTCGGGAATCGTCGATCGCGAGGACTTTGGTTGTCATTGAATCGGGTCCTTGTCGAAATGATCGGAAGCCAGGCCAAGCCGTTCCAGGCCGGCGCGGAAGGTGTCGCTCGCCTCGGTCAGGCGGAACGCGAGACCTTCCTTGGCCCACTGCTTTCGTGCGACAAGCAGCAGTTGCAGGCGGTGCGCATCGATCCGGCCGACGTCGCGCGCCGAAATCGTGACGGGCGCGTTACGGGCCCCAAGCAGGAATGGCACCAAAGCGTCTTCGCCATTGCGATTTCGCGTGGGTTCCAAGGTATGAACGTGATCGTCGGGCATCGTGTGAAAGGCCCCTCTGGCAGCGTCGCGGATGAAACTTCCGACAGCGCAATTCCCTGCCGGATCAGGAAAGAAATACGTCCCGGGTCTTAACAAACCGTTCTGGCGATCGGGGAATCTTCGCCCGCTTGCAGCGCGCGCGCTTACGGCCCAGAACATACCCGTGACGAAGGAGACGGACATGGTGCGCAACGGCGGAAAACTCGTAGTGGAATGCCTCAGGGCGCTGGGGGCGCGGCGGGCCTTCGGCGTGCCGGGGGAAAGCTATCTTGCGGTGCTTGACGCGCTTCCGGGCAGCGGGATCGATTTCGTGAACTGCCGGCACGAGGGCGGGGCCGCCTTCATGGCCGCGGCCCATGGCAAGCTGACCGGGCAGCCGGGGATCTGCATGGTCACGCGCGGCCCGGGCGCCACCAACGCGGCGATCGGGGTGCACACGGCGATGCAGGACAGCGCGCCGATGATCCTGCTGGTCGGGCAGATCGGCACCGACATGCGCGAGCGCGAGGCCTTTCAGGAACTGAACTATCGCGCGGTGTTCGCCAGCATGGCGAAATGGGTGACCGAAATCGACGACATCGACCGTGTGCCCGAGCTTTTGTCGCGCGCGTGGTCCGTGGCCTGCGGCGGGCGGCCCGGCCCGGTGGTGGTGGCCCTGCCGGAAAACATGCTTGTGGATGAGACCGATACCGCGCCCCTGGACGGCGCACCGGGCATCTGGCCCCCGGCTCCGGCGCCGGGCGCGATGGACGAGGCGATGGCACTGCTGGCCACGGCCCGGCGCCCGCTGATCGTCATTGGCGGCGCGCCGTGGAAGCCCGCCGCAAGTCAGGCGCTGCAACGATTCGCCGAAGCGTCGGACATCCCGGTGATCTCGTCCTTCCGCTATCAGGACCAGTTCGACAACCGCTCGCCCTGCTTTTGCGGCGATGCGGGTGTGGGCATGACAGCCGGGGTCAAGGCGTTGCTTCGGGACGCCGACGTGATCCTCGCGCTGGGCACGCGGTTCGGCGAGAACATGACCGACGGCTACACCCTGCTGAGCGTGCCGCAGCCCGCGCAGAAGATCATCCATGTGCATGTATCCGATGGTGAAATCGGCAAGGTCTACCGCCCCGAGATCGGCATTCACGCCTGCCCGGAACAGACCGCGCTTGCGCTGCCCGATCAGGTGGCCGGTCCCTGGGCCAACTGGCGCGAAACCGGGCGAAAAGCTTACGTCAATTTTATAGACAAAGCTCCGGCCCAGCCCGGTCCGGTCGACATGGTCGCGGTCTGCGCCGATTTGCGCCAGCGGTTCGAATCGGGGGATCTTGTGCTGACCAATGGGGCGGGGAATTTCGCGGTCTGGTCGTCGCGCTTTTTCAGGTTCCGCCCGGGGATGCGCCTGCTGGCGCCGCAATCGGGGTCGATGGGCTATGGCCTGCCTGCTGCCGTGGCGGCCAAGCTGGAACGCCCGGACAGCACCGTGATCTGTTTCGCCGGCGACGGTGATATCCAGATGACGATGATGGAACTTGCCACGGCGCGCCAGGCGGGGGCGGCGGTGATGGTCATCGTCGTGAACAACGGCACATACGGGACGATCCGCGCGCACCAGGAACGGGAATACCCGTCGCGGGTCAGCGGCACGGACCTGGTGAATCCGGATTTTGCCGCCATCGCAAGGGCTTGCGGGATGCACGGCGAGCGGGTCGACAGCACGGGCGATTTCGCCGAGGCGTTCGAACGGGCGCTCGCCTCGCCCACCGGTGCGCTTCTGGATCTGGCAGTGTCGAAAGAAGCGCTGACGCCCTATCGCACCTTGACCCAGATCCGCGACGGCGCCTGAGCCGTCAGGCGCGGGGCACGGGCCAGATGTCGCTGCTGAGCCGTTCGCGTTCGAACAGGAACGACGCATCGCCATCCACCGCCTGCACGATGCCATCGGCGCTGGTGCCGGCAAGGTCCAGCGCGGCGCCGGCGCGGGTCATCAGCGTGTCGCGATCCGCGATCCCGTCGCTGACCGCAAGGCCGATGGACAGGCCCACGCCGCGCCCGCGGAAGAGCACCCGCTCGTCCACCGCGGCGCGCAGGCGGGCGGCGACCTTCCAGGCGTCTTCTTCGCCGGTGCCGGGCAGCCAGGCCGCATAGGTCGCGCCCGATGTCCGGGCCAGCGTGTCCTCGGGGGTGAGGGCGCGCAGCAGCACCTGGGCGGTGTGGCGCAAAAGCCGGTCGGCCCCGGCCTGGCCCAGCGTTTCGGCCAGCGCGGGAAACCCGTCGATGCGTGCATAGATCACGGCCCCAGCGCCGCGCACCGGGACCGCCACGCCAAAGCCGCGCCGGTTGCAAAGACCGGTCAGCGCGTCCTTTTGCGCCTCGCGGAAGATTTTAGGGGGGCAGGGGGCGCGCCCGCGCGGCGCCTCGCCGGTTTCGCCAAGGGGGGTCGACAGAAGACGTTCGGCCGGCGTCGTCGCCTTGCGCGCGCCCGTGCCCTTCATCAGGTGACGGGCAAGCATGACCGCGCACAGCGACGACGCCAGCCCCGATGCGATGGCCGCATCCACCAGCGCCCGCTGCCCGGCAAGCCCGCCTGGAAGCAGCGCGGCAGCGCCGATCACCAGCGAAACCGGTGCCAGCGGCGCCGCGCCGGCAAGCGCCACGACGCGGCGCGCCTGGTCGGCCCGAAACCAGGCCGCCACCGCCGTGACCTTTGCCCCGAAACGTGATGCAGGGAAGCGGACTCGCATGGATCTTCTCCCGGTGAAACGCAGGGAGGTTTCGCCGCTGCGCTTTAAATTCAGGTTAAGACCGCTTGCCCCGGCGACCGGAAAGACCGGCGCCGGGGGGAAAGATCAGACCAGCGCCAGCGAAAGCGCGGGAATGAAGGTGACCATCAGCAGCGCGATGAAGATCGCAAGGATGAACGGCCAGCCATGGCGCAGGAACGCGCCGATGGGCGTCTGCGTCAGGTTGCAGGTCAGCAGCATCACCGTGCCGACGGGCGGCGTCAGCGTTCCCAGCGCCAGGTTCAGGATCATGATGATCCCGAAATGCACCGGGTCGATCCCCAGCTGCACGACAACCGGTTTCAGCAGCGGGACAAGGATGATCAGCAGCGCGTTGCCCTCGATGAACATGCCCAGCGTCAGCAGCAACAGGTTGATGACGGCCAGGAACAGCCACGGATTTTGCGTCAGCGACATGATCCATTCGGCAAGCGCGACCCCCGCCTGTTCCAGCGAAAAGATCCACGCCAGCGCCGATGACATCATGATCACCAGCAGCACGGCGGCGGTCTGGCGCGCGGTCTGCCCGAAAGCCTCGGTCAGGTCCGAGACCTTCATCTCGCGGTAGACGAACAGCCCGATGATGATCGTGGCGACGGTGGCGATGGCGCCAGCCTCGGTCGGGGTGAAAATCGCAAGGCGGATGCCGCCGATGATGACCAGGATCAGCAGGAAGGCGGGCCATGCCGCCGCCAGCGTGCTGCCGGTTTCACGCGCGCTGGGGCGGGTGGTGCGCGAGGGCTTGTAGCCTTCCTTGCGCGCCACAAGATACACCGCCACGATCAGCAGCGCGGCGCACAGCAGCCCCGGGATGATCCCGGCGACGAACATCGATCCGATGGAAACATCCACCACCAGCCCGTAGATGATCAGGGCGATGCCCGGCGGCAGGATCGGCGTGATCAGCGCCGAGGCGGCGGTGATGGCGGCCGCCGTGCCACGGTTGTAGCCGGCCTTGATCATGTCGGGCACCAGCATGCGGCACATCATCGCCGCATCCGCAAGGTTGGACGCGGACAGCCCGCCCATCAGCGTGGACAGCATGACATTGGTATGCCCAAGCCCCCCCGTCAGCCGCCCCACGATCAGGTCCGCCACCTTCAGCAGGCGCGAGGCGATGCCGGTGGTGCCAAGCAACGTGCCCAGCAGGATGAAGAACGGGATCGCCAGCAGCGACGGGTTCTGCGTTGGCGCGATCAGCCGCTGCACCGCGATCTGGATCGGCATCTGCGCGAACATGGTGAAATAAAGCAGGATCGCCGCGAACATGGCCAGATAGATCCGCATGTTCAGCGCGAACAGCACGAACATGAAGGGGATGATGAGGAACCATTCCATGATGCGCGCTCCTCAGACGGGTTTTGACGTGTCGGTGCCGGACATGTCGTCCGCGCCGGACCCGCGAAGCGCCTGCCAGACCCGGACCAGCATTACCGCCGCGATGGCGATGGCGCCCACGGTCACGGCGATGTCGATCCAGTACCAGCTGATGCGCAGGATCTGCGTCTTCTTCAGTGCCGCGCGCAGGGCAAGTTCGTGTCCAAGCCACGCCATGGCGCCCAGCAGCCCCACGGACACCACGCCGACGATGGCGGTCAGCCAGCGGTTCACGGCGTCGGGCAGGAACATGGTGCCGGCGTCGATCCTCAGGTGGCTGTCCTCGATCTCGCAGCCGATGGCGCCCAGGAAGACGATCCAGATCATCAGGAAGCCCGACATCTCTTCGACCCATTGGAACGGAGCGCCCAGAACGTAGCGTGCCACGACGGCGGCGGCGGTGATGCCCACCAGCGCCAGCACCAGAAGGCCGGCAAGCCCCGAGGCGAGTTTGAAGGAAAGCTTCATGGCCGACCCTTGATGATTGCGGATTGTCGGATGGAAAACGCGCGGCCCCGGGAAAATGCGGGGCCGCGCGGGTCTGGATCAGTTGGCGAGCTGCGTCTGGATGTCCTCGTAAAGGCCTTCGGACCATTCGGGGAACATGTCGTAGACGGCCATCGCCTTTTCCTTGAACGGCGCGGGGTCGGGGTAGGTCACGGTCACCCCGGCGGCCTGCATGTCGTTCAGGATCTTTTCATCCTGCGCGGCGGCGACTTCCTGGCTGTACAGCCCGGCCTCGTAGCCGGTTTCGTGCAGCATCTCGATGACCTCGGGGTCCAGCGTGTCGAAATAGGCCTGCCCCCCGAGCCAGAGCGAGGTGTTCTGCAGGTAGCCGATCATCGACAGTTCCTTGGCCTGCTCGTGCAGCTTCTGGCCGTAAAGCACGGGAAGCGGGTTTTCCACGCCGTCGATCACGCCCTGCGTCAGCGCCGGGTAGACATCGCCCAGCGGCATCGGGGTGGGGGTGCCGCCCATCGCCTCGATGGCGCGGATCTGCATGATGTTGTTGGGCGTGCGGATCTTCATGCCCTGCAGATCGTCGGGGGTTTCGACCTTTTTCGTCGCAAGCAGCTGGCGGGTGCCATACAGGTAGTTCTTGATGACGATGTGGATGCCCTGTTCCTGCAGCGCGGCCTCTTTTTCCTTGAACCAGTCGGATTCGTAGATCTTGAACAGGCTTTCCGCGTCCTCGGTCAGGTAGGGCCCGAACAGGATGCCAAGGTCGGGGTCGTAATCGGTCAGGAAGCCCACATCGGCGATGGTGATGACGTTCACGCCCAGCATCGCCTGTTCGATCACGTCCTTTTTCGCGCCAAGCTGCGAGGACGGGTAAAGTTCAAGCACGACCTCGCCGCCCGAAGCTTCGGCCACCAGGTCCTTCCAGTGGTTCATCACCATGTCGGCGGGCTCGCCGGGGTTGTTCTCATAGGCCACGCGCACGGTGGTTTCGGCCATGGCGGGCAGGGCCAGCGCGATCGCCGCGGTGGCACCCAGCAGGGTTCTGGTCAGGGTTTTCATGTGTCTCCTCCGGTAGGGTCTGGTGTGGTCGATGGGGGGCGGGCCTGCACCGGCCAGATCGAAATCGGCTCGGGGCGGCAATCGCGCGAGGCAAGCCAGCCGGCCAGCACCTCGCCCGAATGCTGGAAATGGTCGGACAGGGCCTGCGCAAGCGCCGCGGAGTCGCGCGCGGCAAGGGCGTCGATGATGCGGTCGTGTTCGCGCAGCGACTGGGCGGTATCCAGCTTTTGCGTCTTGCCGACCTCAAGATAGTAGCGCAGCGGCGTGGCGAGCACGTCGTACATGCGCCGCAGCACGTCGTTGTTTGCGGCCGCGACCAGCCCGTAATGAAAATCGTAATCCGCGCGGGCGGCCTCGGCTGCGGTCAGCGCGGTGCCGATGCGCGCGTTCGCGGCGCGGATCGCGTCCAGCCTTGCATCGGTGACGTGGCAGACCATCAGCGGCGCGGCGCCGGTTTCGTTGATGCGGCGAAAGTTCAGAACGTCGGTGAAGCTGCGGGCGGAGGTGTCGAAGAACTGCGTCAGTTCCTGGAACATCACGCCGAAATCGGGCTGGCGCACGCGCGCGCCGCGCTTGGTGCGTTCGATCAGCGACAGGGCCTCAAGGTGGATCGTCGCCTCGCGGATGGTGTTGCGCGACACATCGAAGCGTTCGGCAAGCTCGCGTTCGTTGGGCAGCAGATCGCCGGGGCGCAGCGTGTCGGAAATCTCGCGGCGCAGGGTGTCGCGGATGTCAGCGACTGTCGAACTGGTCATCGGCTCCTCCCCCCTCATGCTCAGTTTGGTTGGACCATAGGACCATGAATTGGGGCGCGTCAAGAACCGTTGCGCCGGAAATTCGCCGGCGAAGGTGCGTCAGGACCAGTTGATCGACGCCAGAAGCGTCTTGCGCGCGGTGGCAAGATGGTCGTCGAACAGCGCCCGCGCCTCGTTGGGCCGCCCGCTGAGAATCGCCTGGATCACCGCAAGATGTTCGCGGATCGCGGTGCGGTTGCGCGCCGTCTCGTCGCGCTTGTTCCACTGGTAGTGGTAGTGGACGATGATCGAGATATTCTGCGCGAACCCATCGTAGAACCGATTGCCCGCCGCGCTGCAGATCACCTGGTGAAAGCGGGCATCAAGCGCCGGAAAGCACTGCATCGCCGCGTCGTCCTGCGCAAGAAGCGCGATGTGCAGGCGTTCCATATCCGCGATCCGAGGCAAAAGTTCGTGGGCGGGATCGCTTGTCAGTCGGCGCATGGCGTCGCGTTCGATCAGCTCGCGCAGGTCGCACATTTCGGTGGCATAGGCGCGGGTGAAGCCAAGGAAAGTCCAGTGTCTGTTGGGGTTTTTCTCGATCAGCCCGCTGCCCTGAAAATCCGTCAGGATGTGGCGCGCCGTGGCCGTGGGCGTGCCCAGCTGCCGGGCCAGGTCGGTTTCGTGGATGCGCGCGCCCGGCGCAAGGTCGGTGCGCAGGATCCATTCCAGGAACCGCGCCTCGGTCTGGTCAAGCGCCGGCGCGGCTTCGCCCGGGGCAAAGCGGTCATCATCGGCAGGTCGGCGCAGCAGGCGCTTGTCGCGCCCCTGCCAGTGGATGACGCCGGCGCCCGCAAGGTGCGACAGCACGCGGCGCGCGGTGGTGCGGCTGATCGACAGCTGCGCCGCCAGATCCGCTTCGGAGCCCAGCGCATCGCCCGGGGCCATCTGCGCCAGAAGGTCCAGCGCATTGTTGACGGCGGCCTTGAAGGTCCGGTTTTCTCTGGACATGCACGGGCCCTCCTGGGCGGTGTCGTTTTCGTTCTTGCAGGTAAGGGTATTTTATTCGTAAAAAACCGTAAAGCCCGCGCGAGTCCATTTCGCGCCCGAAACCGGCAAAGGATTCCCCCGATGACAAACATGACCGCTCTTATGTGCAACGCGCCGGGCGAACTGGCCGTCGTGACCCGCCCGCGCCCCGCAGGCAAGCCGGGCCACCTGCGCATCCGCATCGCGGCCGTCGGCATCTGCGGCACCGATTACCACATCTACGGTGGCAACCAGCCGTTCCTGCAATACCCCCGCGTCATGGGCCACGAGCTAAGCGCGCGCGCCATGGCCGACAGCGCCGATGGGCGCATCAAGAGCGGCGATCTTGTCGTGGTGAACCCCTACCTGACCTGCGGCACCTGCCACGCCTGCCAGGTCGGCAAGCCCAACTGCTGCGAGAACATCGCCGTGCTGGGCGTGCATACCGACGGCGGCATGTGCGAGGAAATCGTCGTGCCCGAGGCGAACCTCATTCCCGCCGGCGATCTGACGCCCGCCGCCGCCGCGATGGTCGAATTCCTTGCGATCGGCGCCCATGGCGTGCGGCGCAGCGGGCTGACCGGCGGCACCGCCCTGATCGTGGGGGCAGGGCCGATCGGGGTGGGCGCCGCGCTGTTCGCGGCCATCGCCGGGGCGAAGGTGACGCTGCGCGACACGTCGCCCGAACGCCTTGCGCTGGCGGCGGCCATCGTGCCGGGCGCCAGGACCGAACTTGTGCCCGATGCCGCGGACGCTGTCTATGACACGGTGTTCGACGCGACCGGCAACATCGGCGCGATGAACGCGGGGCTGGATCACCTTGCGCATGGCGGCGGCTATGTGCTGCTGTCGGTGGTCAAGGGCGAGCTGCGCTTCGCCGATCCCGAATTCCACAAGCGCGAGGCCACGTTGTTCGCGTCGCGCAACGCGCTGGACGTGGATTTCCGGCATGTCATGGACTGCATCGCAAAGGGGCTGGTCCCGATCGACAGGATCGGCACCCACCGCACCACGCTGGAAGGGGCGGTGACCGAGCTGCCAAGCTGGGCCGCCGACCGGGGCAGCGTCGTCAAGGCGCTGATCGAGGTGGCCGGATGATCACGCCCATCGTGCAATTCGGCACCTCGCGTTTCCTGCAGGCCCATGCCGACCTGTTCTTTTCCGAAGGCACGCCCGCCCGCGCCATCACCGTGGTGCAAAGTTCGGGCGATGCGGCCCGCGCGGCGCGTCTGGGCGCGCTGGCTGCGCCCGATGGCTTTCCGGTGCGCGTGCGCGGAATGCTGGACGGGCGCACCCTTGACGAAGAACGCCGCGTGACCTCGGTCAAGCGCACCCTGTCCACCGCCACCGACTGGGACGAGCTGAGCCGCGTCATCACCCACGAGGCCGAGGCGATCCTGTCCAACACGTCGGATTCCGGCTTTGATCCACAGCCCGCCGACACCGGGGCCACCCCGGCGCAGGCCATGAGCTACCCGGCCAAGCTGTACCACCTGCTGGCCGCGCGCCGGGCCGCCGGCAGGCCGCCGCTGACCATCTTCCCGATGGAACTGATCCCCGACAACGGCAGGGTTCTGCGCGCCCGCGTGCTGGACATCGCCGCGCAGCAGGGCGCCGACGCCGCGCTGACCGACTGGCTGGGCGCCTGCACGTGGGTCAACAGCCTTGTCGACCGCATCGTCTCGGCGCCCATCGACCCGGTGGGCGCGGTGGCCGAACCCTACGCGCTGTGGGCCATCGAGGCGCAAGAGGGGCTTGCGCTGCCCGTGCAGCACCCCTCGGTCCGGATGGTGCCGGATCTTGAGCGGATCGAGCGGCTGAAGCTGCATATCCTCAACCTTGGGCACACCGCGTTGGCGGCGTTCTGGATGCAAGGCGATGCCAACCCCGACGCCATCGTTCGCGACCTTCTTGCAAGCGCGCCGGGCGCAAGGATGAAACAGGTGATCGAAACCGAGGTCATCCCCGGCTTTGCCCTGCGCGGGCTGGAAGACGAAGCGCGCGACTACCTGGCCGTCACGCTTGAGCGGTTCGCGAACCCCTTCCTGGACCACCGCATCGCGGATATTGCCCAGAACCATGCGCAAAAGCTGGACCGCCGCATCGGCGCCTATCTTGCCTGGGTGCGACAGGTCGCGCCGGATTTCAAGGCGCCGGTCCTGGATGAACTTTGCTCGGGCAGGAGCGCGTGACATGACGGCACCGACGATCATGATCCTTGATCCGATGGACACGGTCGCCGTGGTCCTGTCGGACATGGCGGCGGGCGAAACCCGCGAGGGCATCACCGCCAACACCGACATACCGCGGGGCCACAAGGTGGCGCGGGTCGATATCGCGACCGGCGATCCGGTGCTGAAATACGGGCAGGTGATGGCGGTGGCCTCTGCGCCGATCAGGGCGGGCGATCACGTCCATTCGCACAACTGCGCGCTGCCCGAAGGCGGGCACGCCATCAGCTCGGTCAAGCCGCGCCTGCCCGAACGCCCCGCGCGCACCAGCTTCATGGGGTATGCCCGG
>CAXICP010000028.1:0-15148 GCA_964022595.1 uncultured Salipiger sp. | reverse complement strand
AACCAGACCGGACGCACCCCATGACAACACTCCGCCGTGTGCTTGACACGCTTTACCTGATCGGGGGCATCATCGCCTCGGTCTTCCTGGTCGCCATCCTGTGGATCATCGTGCTGCAGATGCTGGCGCGCTGGACCGGGCATGTCTTTCCCGGCGCCACCGATTACGCGGGCTATTGCATGGCGGCGGCGTCGTTCTTTGCCTTTGCCTACGCGCTGAACCACGGGGCGCATATCCGCGTGTCGCTGGTGCTGACCGCGCTGGGGCGGCACCGCTGGTGGGGCGAATTGTTCTGCTTCGGCATCGGCACTGCCATCGCCACCTGGTTCGCCTGGTACGCCATCAAGGGCACCCATATCTCGTGGCGCTGGAACGAGCTGAGCCAGGGGCTGGACGCCACGCCCATGTGGATTCCCCAGATTTCGATGTCGGTCGGCACGGTGCTGCTGGCCATCGCCTTCTGGGACCACCTGTTGCGGCTGATCCTTACCGGGTCGCACGGCATCACCACCGACCTTGTCGACCAAAGCCAGGGGGAATGACATGGAACAGCTGATCCCGATCGGGATTTTCCTGGCCGTCCTGTTCCTGCTGCTGGGCTCTGGCGTCTGGGTGGGGCTTGCGCTGATGGGCGTGGCCTATGTGGGGATGGACCTGTTCACCGCACGCCCGGCGGGGGACGCGATGATCACCAAGGTCTGGGCGTCATCGTCCAGCTGGACCCTGACCGCCCTGCCCCTGTTCATCTGGATGGGCGAGATATTGTACCGCACGCGCCTGTCCGAAGACATGTTCCGCGGGCTCAGCCCGTGGATGGCGCGCCTGCCCGGCGGGCTGGTGCACACCAACATCGTCGGCTGCACGGTATTCGCCGCCGTGTCCGGGTCATCGGCGGCGACGCTGACCACGGTGGGCAAGATGTCGATCCCCGAATTGCGCCGGCGCAACTACCCCGAGGAAATGGTCATCGGCACGCTGGCCGGCGCGGCCACGCTGGGGCTGATGATCCCGCCGTCGCTGACGCTGATCGTCTACGGCGTGACCATCAACGAAAGCATCACCAAGCTGTTCATGGCCGGGGTCCTGCCCGGCCTTGTTCTGGCGCTGATGTTCATGGGCTACGTCGCGGCCATGTCGTTTCGCAAGGGGTTCGACCCGATCCCCGAACCGCGCATGACCCTTGGCGAAAAGCTGAAGAATTCGCGTTTCCTGATCCCGGTGATCTGCCTGATCGTGGTGGTGATCGGGTCGATGTACATGGGCATCGCCACCGCGACCGAGGCGGCGGCCTTCGGGGTCATCGGCTCGATGCTGCTTGCGGCGACCCAGGGGTCGCTGACCTGGGGCACGTTCAGCGAAAGCCTGATGGGGGCGGTGCGCACCAGCGCGATGATCGCGCTGATCCTGGCCGGAGCGTCGTTCCTGTCGCTGTCCATGGGATTTACCGGCATCCCGCGCGGGCTGGCGGATCTGATCGCAAGCTGGGATCTGTCGCGGTTCCAGCTGCTGATGGCGCTGCTGGTGTTCTACGTGATCCTTGGGTGCTTTCTGGACGGGATCAGCTCGGTCGTGCTGACGATGGCTGTGGTGGAACCGATGATCCGCGCGGCGGGCATCGATCTGATCTGGTTCGGCATCTTCATCGTCGTCGTGGTGGAAATGGCGCAGATCACCCCGCCCATCGGGTTCAACCTGTTCGTGCTGCAGGGCATGACGGGGCACGAGATGAATTTTATCGCCAAGGCGGCGATCCCCATGTTCCTGATCATGGTGGTGATGGTGTTCGTGCTGATCTTCTTTCCCGACCTTGCCACCTGGCTGCCCGACAACATCCGGAAGGGGCCCGGGGGCTGATCCGCCCGCATGGCGCTTCAGCCGGGCCAATGGGGCAAAAAGGCATCCTTTTCGGCGGCGATGAAATCCCACACCGTCCGCGTCGCCCCCGAAAGCGGCGTGTCGGTCGGGTGCAGCACGAACCAGTGGCGCATGATCGGCAGGCCGGGCAGATCCAGCGCAACCAGTCGCCCCGAGCGCAATTCCTCGCTTACCGTGTGGTACGAGATCAGCGCGATCCCAAGGCCCGCGATGACCGCCTGCTTGATGGTCTCGTTCGTGCCCATCTCGACCCGCTCATAGGGCTTGCCCTCGCCCAGCCGGTCAAGGAAGCGGGTCGCCAGGATGCGCGTGCCCGACCCCGGCTCGCGCATCAGGATGGTGTCGCCCAGCACGTCATCGGGCGAAATCGTGGACGATCCGGCCAGCGGGTGATCGGGAGGCGCCACAAGCACATGCGGGTGATCGCCCAGCCACAGCGCCTCTAGCGCGGGGGCGCGCGGCGGGCGGCCCATGATGGCCAGGTCCAGCGCCCCGTCCTGCAGCGCGCCGATGATCTCGTCCCGGTTGCCGACCTGCAGCAGGATCTCGATATCCGGCACCGCCTTGCGCAGCCGCGCCACGATGCCGGGGGCAAAATACTTGCCCGTCGACACCACCCCCAGCACCACGGTGCCCGCCAGCCCCTTTTGCAGCGAATCGATGCGCCGCAGGGCAAGGCGAAAGGCGGCATCGGCGCGTTCCCACGCGCCCAGCAGCACCTGCCCTTCGGGGCTGACGCGGAACGGGCCTGCGCCGCCCCGGGTCATCATGGCACATCCGAAAGTCTGGTCCAGCGCCCGCAGCTGGCTGTGTACCGCCGGCGCGGTCAAACCCAGTTCTTCGGCGGCGCGCGAAATAGACCCCGTTCTTTCAACGGCTTCCAGCGCGCGCAACTGTTTGAGCGTAAGCGATGCCAGACGGCGCATTAAATTTTCCTGAATCCAAAGTCAGATATTTTAAATTTTGTTACAAGCGGGTTCGGGTCAAATCAAGGGGCACGTCACGTCGAGGAAGGAGGAGGCCTTGATGACCGACAGGAACCCGTTCACCGCCGATGCTCCGATACCGGCCCGGCTGCGCCCCGCGATGGAAGCGCTTGGCCGCGTGGGGCGCGACCTTGCCCATCGCATCGCAAGGGGGCCGCTGGGCGGGCAGCTGGCCGCCGATGTGGGGGGCAACGCCGATGGCGACCGGCAAAAGGCGCTGGATGTCATCGCCGATGCCGCCTTCTTCCGCGAACTGCGCGGCGCCGGCATCCGCTGGTATGCCTCGGAAGAGCAGGACAGCGTGGCCGAACTTGACCCCAGGGGCGCGCTTGCCCTTGCGATCGACCCGCTGGACGGCTCGTCCAACATCGAAACCAACGTGTCCATCGGCACCATCTTTTCGCTGCGCGAGGCGGGGCCGGACGGCGCGGCCAGCTTCCTGCGCCCGGGCCATGAACAGATCGCCGCCGGGTACATCATCTACGGGCCGCAATGCATGATGCTGGTCACCTTCGGGAACGGCGTGCAGCAATACCTGCTTGATCCCGCCACCGCCCGTTTCACCCCGGTCGAACCGCACCTGACCATTCCGCAGGACAGCGCGGAATTTGCCATCAACGCGTCGAACTACCGGCACTGGCCGCGCCCGGTGCGCGCCTATATCGACGACTGCCTTGCCGGCGCCGAGGGCCCACGCGCCAAGAATTTCAACATGCGCTGGATCGCCAGCCTTGTCGCGGAAACCCACCGCATCCTGATCCGCGGCGGGCTGTTCCTGTATCCGCGCGACGCGCGCCCCGGCTATGCGGACGGGCGCCTGCGCATGGTCTACGAATGCGCCCCCATCGCCATGCTGATCGAACAGGCGGGCGGCGAGGCGTCGGACGGCACGGCGCGCATCCTGGACAAGGTGCCCGAGGCGCTGCACGCGCGCACGCCCTTCGTGTTCGGCTCGGCCGCGAAGGTGGGGCGCGTCACCGCCTATCACGACCTCCCCGAGCATGAAATTTCGGCCCTCTTCGGCCATCGCGGCCTGTTCCGCGTCTGACCTGGAAAGACCCATGAGCAAGAAGCACCCCATCATCTCTGTCACCGGATCGTCCGGCGCGGGCACGACCACGGTCAAGGCCACCTTCGACCAGATCTTCCGGCGCGAGGGCATCAGCGCGGTCAGCATCGAAGGCGACGCCTTTCACCGCTACAACCGCGCCGACATGAAGGCAGAGCTGGACAGCCGCAAGGCCGCCGGGGACGAGACGTTTTCGCATTTTTCCTACGATGCCAACGAACTGGAAGAGCTGGAAAGCATCTTTCGCATCTATGGCGACACCGGGTCCGGTCGCACCCGCCATTACATCCACGACGACGCCGAGGCCGCCGCGCATGGCACCCCGCCGGGCCATTTCACCGACTGGAAGCCCTTTGCCGACGGCAGCGACCTGCTGTTCTACGAAGGCCTGCACGGCGCGGTCAGGAACGACGCGGTGAACCTGTCGGCGCTTGCCGATCTCAAGATCGGGGTGGTGCCGGTCATCAATCTTGAATGGATCCAGAAGATCCACCGCGACAAGGTCAGCCGGGGCTACACCACCGAAGCGGTCACCGACACGATCCTGCGCCGGATGCACGCCTACGTGCACTGCATTTGCCCGCAATTCGTTGAAACGGATGTGAATTTTCAGCGCGTTCCGGTGGTCGACACGTCCGATCCGTTCATCGCCCGCTGGATCCCCACCGCCGACGAAAGCCTTGTGGTGATCCGGTTCAAGAACCCCCGGGGCATCGATTTTCCCTACCTGACCTCGATGATCCAGAATTCATGGATGAGCCGGGCCAATTCCATCGTGATCCCCGGGGGCAAGATGGACCTGGCCATGCAGCTGATCTTCACGCCGATGGTTCAACGCCTCGTCCACGATTCCAAGCGCGCCTGAAAGGACCCCGCATGACCCTTCACCAGCCCGTCGAAACCGCCACCGAGGATCTTATGGCCAACGCCATCCGGGCCCTTGCCATGGACGCGGTGCAGGCCGCCAATTCCGGCCACCCCGGTGCGCCGATGGGCATGGCCGATGTCGCCGCCGTGCTGTTCAACCGCTTCATGACGGTGGACCCGCGCGACCACCACTGGCCCGACCGCGACCGCTTCGTGATGAGCGCGGGCCACGGGTCGATGCTGGTCTACGCGATCAACCACCTGCTGGGCTATGACGACATGCCGATGGACCAGCTGCGCCGCTTCCGCCAGCTGGGCGCGCGCACCGCCGGCCACCCCGAATACGGCCATGCCAAGGGGATCGAAACCACCACCGGCCCGCTGGGACAGGGCATTTCCACCGCCGTGGGCATGGCGCTGGCCGAACGCATGATGCAGGCGCGATTCGGGGATCTGGTCGATCACTACACCTATGTCATCGCCGGCGACGGTTGCCTGATGGAAGGCATCAGCCACGAGGCGATCGACCTTGCGGGGCATCTGGCACTTTCCCGCCTTGTCGTGTTCTGGGACGACAACGGCATCACCATCGACGGGGGGACCGATCTGTCCACCTCCACGGATCAGACGGCGCGCTTTGCCGCCAGCGGCTGGCACGTCGCCTCTGTCGATGGCCATGACAAGGGCGCGATCGCCCGGGCGATCGAAACCGCGCGGGCCGATCCCCGCCCGTCGCTGATCGCCTGCAGGACCGTCATCGGTTACGGCGCGCCCAACAAGCAGGGCAGCCACGAGGTGCACGGCGCCCCGCTGGGGGCGGCGGAAATCGCCGCGGCCCGTGACACCCTTGGCTGGCCGCACGCGCCCTTCGAAATCCCGCCCGAGGTCTATGACGCCTGGCATGGCGTCGCCGCGCGGGGGGCGCGGGCGCGGGCGGACTGGTCGGCGCGTCTGCGCGCGTCGGGCAAGGCGGACCGGTTTCGCGCCGCCCACGCGGCGCCCGACGCCGGGGCGCTGGACGCGGCGATCTGCGCCCACAAACACCGCCTGTCCACCGACCAGCCCCGGGTCGCCACCCGAAAAGCCTCGCAAATGGCGTTGGAGGTGGTCACCGCCGCCCTGCCCGACCTTGTCGGCGGCTCTGCCGATCTGACCGGATCGAACCTGACGCGCACCGCCCGGCAAGCCCCCGTGGCGCGGGGGGATTACGCGGGCAGCTACATCCATTACGGCATCCGCGAACACGCCATGGCGGCGGCGATGAACGGCATCGCGCTGCACGGCGGGCTGCGCCCCTACGGCGGCACCTTCCTGGCCTTTGCCGATTACTGCCGCCCCGCGATGCGGCTGAGCAGCCTGATGGGCGTTCCCGTGATCTATGTCATGACCCATGACAGCATCGGCCTTGGCGAAGACGGCCCGACCCACCAGCCGGTGGAAACGCTGGCATCCCTGCGCGCCATGCCCAACCACCTGGTTCTGCGCCCCTGCGATGCGGTGGAAACCGCCGAGGCCTGGCAGATCGCCGTTACCCAGACCGACCGGCCCAGCACGCTGGCGCTGTCGCGACAGGCGCTGCCGGTGCTGCGCACGCGCCACAGCGATGCCAACCTTACCGCGCGCGGCGCATATGTGCTGCGCGAGGTCGCGGCCCGCGACGTGACGCTGATCGCCACCGGGTCCGAGGTCGAAACCGCCGTGCAGGCCGCCGACCTTCTTGCCGCCGAAGGGCTGCGCGCCGCCGTCGTCTCGGCCCCCTGTTTCGAACTTTTCGCCGAACAGCCCGCCGATGCGCGCCGCGCGGTTCTGGGCGACGCCCCGCGCATCGGGATCGAAGCGGCGATCCGGCAGGGGTGGGATCTGTTCCTGCGCCCCAATGACGGTTTCGTCGGAATGACCGGTTTCGGCGCATCCGCCCCCGCCCCCGATCTTTATCGCCATTTCGGCATCACGGCGCAGGCCGTCGCCGTCCTTGCCAGGACCGTGACCTGATCCCGCGTCCAGACCAGCCGCCCGACACGCCGCAGCGGCCCGGATGTGCCTTTCACCGCCCGCACACGCGGCATCATCACGGCGCCCCGCGCGCCAAGGCAACCGCCCCGAAGGAGACCCGTTCATGGCACTTATCACGCTGAGGCAACTTCTGGATCACGCCGCCGAACATGGCTACGGCGTGCCCGCCTTCAACATCAACAACATGGAACAGGGGCTGGCCATCATGGAGGCCGCCGAGGCCTGCGACGCCCCCGTGATCCTGCAAGCCTCGCGCGGGGCACGCAAATATGCGGGCGACATCATGCTGCGCCACATGGTGCAGGCGCTGGCCGAGATGTTCCCGTCCTGCCCCATCGTGCTGCATCAGGATCACGGCAACAACGATGCCACCTGCCTGTCGGCGATCCGCCACGGGTTCACATCCGTGATGATGGACGGCTCGCTTGAAGAGGACATGAAGACGCCCGCATCCTTCGATTACAACGTCGACATCACCGCCCGCGTCACCCGCGCCGCGCATGCGGTGGGCGCCTCGGTCGAGGGCGAACTCGGCGTGCTGGGCAGCCTGGAAACCGGAACGGCGGCGGCCGAAGACGGATCGGGCGCGACCGGCACGCTAAGCCATGACCAGCTGCTGACCGACCCGGACCAGGCGCTCGATTTCGTGCTCCGCACCAAGGTCGACGCGCTGGCGATCGCCTGCGGCACCTCGCACGGGGCCTACAAGTTCACCCGCAAGCCCGATGGCGACATCCTGTCGATGGATACCATCCGGGCCATCCATGAAAAGCTGCCGAACACGCATCTGGTGATGCACGGCAGCAGCTCGGTGCCGCAGTATCTGCAGGACCTCATCAACGAAAACGGCGGCCACATGCCGCAGACCTGGGGCGTGCCCGTCGAGGAAATCGAACGCGGCATCGCCATGGGCGTGCGCAAGGTCAACATCGACACCGATTGCCGCATGGCGATGGCCGGGCAGTACCGCCGCGTGGCGATGCAAAAGCCCGACGAATTCGACCCGCGCAAGTTCAACGCCCCCGCGATGGAAGAATTGCGCAAGCTTTGCGCCGACCGTTTCGAACGCTTCGGCACCGCGGGGCGGGCATCGATCATCAAGCCGGTGTCGCTTGACGCCATGGCGGCGCGCTACGCGAGCGGCGCGCTCGACCCCCGGATCGCCGCGGCCCACGCGGCCTGAAACCCCAACAGGAGGAAACGACCATGCTGGACAATGCCAAGACAGTGACCGACGCCGCGAAACGCTACAGCGCGGGGGTGATGAAATACGCCCAGATGGGGTATTGGGAACCCGATTACACCCCGCTGGACACCGACATCATCGCGCTGTTCCGGATCACCCCCCAGGATGGCGTGGACGCGATCGAAGCGGCGGCGGCGGTGGCGGGGGAATCCTCGACCGCGACATGGACGGTGGTCTGGACCGACCGGCTGACCGCCTGCGACAAGTACCGCGCCAAGGCGTACCGCGTCGACCCAGTGCCGGGCAGCCCCGGCGAATTCTTTGCCTACATCGCCTATGACCTTGACCTGTTCGAAGGCGGCAGCGTCGCCAACCTGACCGCGTCGATCATCGGCAATGTCTTCGGGTTCAAACCCCTCAAGGCGCTGCGGCTGGAAGACATGCGCCTGCCGGTGGCCTACGTAAAGACCTTTCAGGGCCCCGCCACCGGCATCGTCGTGGAACGCGAGCGGCTGAACGTCTACGGTCGCCCCCTGCTGGGTGCCACCGTCAAGCCCAAGCTGGGCCTGTCGGGGCGCAACTATGGCCGCGTGGTGTACGAGGCGCTGAAGGGCGGGCTGGATTTCACCAAGGATGACGAGAACATCAATTCCCAGCCCTTCATGCATTGGCGCGACCGGTTTCTCTATTGCATGGAGGCGGTGAACCGCGCCTCGGCGGCGACCGGCGAGGTCAAGGGCACCTACCTGAACGTCACCGCCGGCACGATGGAAGAAATGTACGAGCGGGCCGAATTCGCCAAGTCTCTGGGGTCGTGCATCGTCATGATCGACCTGGTGATCGGTTACACCGCGATCCAGTCCATGGCGAAATGGGCGCGGGCCAACGACATGATCCTGCACCTGCACCGGGCGGGCCATTCCACCTATACCCGCCAGCGGTCGCACGGGGTGTCGTTCCGCGTCATCGCCAAGTGGATGCGCCTTGCCGGGGTCGATCACCTGCACGCGGGCACGGTCGTGGGCAAGCTTGAAGGCGATCCGGCCACCACCAAGGGCTATTACGACATCTTCCGCGAAGAACGGAACCCGATGGCGCTGGAAAACGGCATCTTCTTCGATCAGGACTGGGCGTCGCTGAACAAGATGATGCCGGTGGCGTCGGGCGGCATCCACGCGGGCCAGATGCACCAGCTGCTGACCTATCTGGGCGAAGACGTGGTGCTGCAGTTCGGGGGCGGCACCATCGGGCACCCTCAGGGCATCCAGGCCGGCGCCACCGCCAACCGCGTCGCGCTGGAATCGATGGTCTTCGCCCGCAACGCCGGCCGCGACATCTGGAACGAGGGCGAGGACATCCTGCGCGATGCCGCCCGCACCTGCACGCCGCTCAAGCAGGCGCTGGACGTGTGGAAGGACGTGACCTTCGATTACGCCTCGACGGACGCGCCCGATTTCGCGCCCACGCCCGAAGTGTCCGCATGACCCCCTGCGGGGCGCCCGCGCCCTGCCCCATTCGCCGAAAGGAACCCAACCGATGAAACTGCGACAGGGCCAGTTCAGCTTTCTTCCCGACCTGACCGACGACGACATCCGCGTGCAGGCGCAATACGCCATCGACCGCGGCTGGGCGGTGTCGGTGGAATACACCGACGATCCCCACCCCAGGAACAGCTACTGGGAAATGTGGGGCCACCCGATGTTCGACACCCCCGATGCCGCCGCCGTGGTGTTCGAGGTCAACGAATGCCGCAAGGCCCATGGCGGCAAGTACATCCGCGTGCTGGCCTTTGATGCAAGCGCGGGATGGGAATCCATCCGCATGAGCTTTATCGTCGGCAGGCCCCTGTCCGAACCGGGCTTCCGCCTTGTCCGGCAGGAAGATGACGGGCGCAGGATCCGCTACACCATCGAAAGCTACGCCATGCGCGAACCCGAAGGCGCGCGCTACGCCTGAACGCCCTTCAGCCAGGCCGGGGGGCGTTGCGCGCCCCGGCCCACCCGCCGGACCTTTTGGCCGAAAAACATCGGAGCCCGCCCATGAACGCCGAGATACAGCTGCCCGCCACCGTGGACCTTGCCCGCAGCTACGCCGAATCCGGCGTTGCGGACGTGCTGCGCGAACTGGACGAACAGCTGATCGGGCTGGCCCCGGTCAAGCAGCGCATCCGCGAAACCGCCGCGCTGCTGATCGTCGACAAGGCCCGCCGCGAGATGGGCCTTGCGACCGGCGCCCCCACCCTGCACATGAGCTTCACCGGCAATCCCGGCACCGGCAAGACCACCGTCGCGCTCAAGATCGCCGACCTGCTGCACCGCCTTGGCTACGTGCGCAAGGGGCACCTGGTGACGGTGACGCGCGACGATCTTGTGGGCCAGTACATCGGCCACACCGCGCCCAAGACCAAGGACGTGCTGAAGAAGGCCATGGGCGGCGTGCTGTTCATCGACGAGGCATATTACCTGTATCGCCCCGAAAACGAACGCGATTACGGGCAAGAAGCGATCGAGATCCTGCTGCAGGTGATGGAAAACAACCGCGACGACCTTGTGGTGGTGCTGGCGGGGTACGGCGACCGCATGGACCGGTTCTTTCAGTCGAACCCCGGGTTTCGCTCGCGCATCGCCCATCACATCGAATTTCCCGACTATACCGACCCCGAGCTGGGCCGGATCTGCGAAATCATGCTATCGGATCAGAATTACGTCTTTGACGACGCTGGCAGGCGTGCGATGAGCGAATATATCGGCAAGCGCCGCTTGCAGCCGCATTTCGCCAACGCCCGCTCGATCCGCAACGCGCTGGACCGGGCGCGGCTGCGGCAGGCGAACCGGCTGTTTTCGACCGCGACCGGGCCCCTGGACGCGGCCGCGCTCAGCACCATCACCGAGGCGGATATCCGCCCCAGCCGCGTCTTTGCCGGAGGGCTGGACGTGGACCGCGCGACCAAGGAGACCAGCGCATGAGCTTCGACCGTTCGATCAAGATCGCCCCGTCGATCCTGTCCGCCGATTTCGCCAACTTCGGCCAGGAAATCCGCGCCATCGAGGATCAGGGCGCCGACTGGGTGCACGTGGACGTCATGGATGGCCATTTCGTGCCGAACCTGACCTTCGGCCCCCCCGCGGTGAAGGCGTTCCGCCCGCATGTGAAAACCTTCATGGACGTGCATCTGATGATCTCGCCGGTGGACCAGTACATCGAAGCCTATGCCGAGGCGGGCGCCGACATGATCACCGCCCATATCGAAGCGGGGCCGCACATTCACCGCACGCTGCAGGCGATCCGCGCGCAGGGGATCAAGGCCGGCGTCGTGCTGAACCCCGGCACCCCGGCCGAAGCCTGCGCCGATGTGCTGGACCTGTGCGACATGGTGCTGATCATGACGGTGAACCCCGGCTTCGGCGGGCAGAAGTTCATCCATTCGGGCATCGAAAAGACCCGCAAGGTGCGCCAGATGATCGGCGATCGTGAAATCCACATCCAGATCGACGGCGGCGTGACGCCCGAGACGGCTCCGCTGGTGGTGGCCGCCGGCGCCGATGTGCTGGTGGCCGGATCGGCGGTGTTCAAGGGCGGTTCGGTCGACGCCCCCGAGGTCTACGGCGCCAACATGCGGGCCATCCGCACCGCCGCCGAAGGCGCCCGGGCGCAGGCGGCCTGACATGGCCAGCGTTCCGCCCGTGTGCAAGTTCGGCTGGAAGGCGCCTGGCTTCGCGCTTCCGGGCACCGACGGGCGGCGGTATCGCCTTGACGATATCGCCGGGCCGAAGGGCACGCTGATCATGTTCATCTGCAACCACTGCCCCTACGTGCTTGCGGTGCTGGACAGGATCGTGCGCGACGCAGCGAACCTGCAGGCGCTTGGCATCGGCGTGGCGGCGATCAGCGCCAATGACGCGGATGCCTACCCGCAGGACGGGTTCGACCGGATGCGGGACATGGCCCGCGCGCGCGCCTTCCCCTTTCCCTATCTCTACGACGAAAGCCAGGGCGTCGCCCGCGCCTACGGCGCCGCCTGCACGCCGGATTTCTTCGGCTTCGACGCGGATGGCGGGCTGCAATACCGGGGCCGGCTGGATGGCTCGCGCAAGCAGGCCGGCCCCCCGGATATGCGCCGCGATCTTTACGAGGCGATGCGCCAGGTGGCCGAAAACGGGCACGGGCCGGCGGAACAGATCCCCTCGATGGGCTGCTCGATCAAGTGGAAGCCGGCCTGACGGCCTGAAAGGACCCCATGATGAAAGCCGTGATCTTCGATCTGGACGGCACGCTGATCGACAGCGCGCCCGACCTGCACCTGGCCACCAACATGGTGCTGGCCGACGAAGGCCTGCCGCCCATCGGGTTCGACGAGGCGCGCAGCTTCATCGGCAAGGGCGCGGCGGTGCTTATTTCCCGCGTGATGGCAGCGGTGGGCCTGCCCGACGATCCGGCGGAACATGCCCGCCTGCTGGCGAAATTCATGGCCCAGTACGAATCCGAACCCACGCACACCCGCGTCTATCCCGGCGTCATGGATGCGCTGGCGCGCCTTGATGCCATGGGCTGCGCCATGGGCCTGTGCACGAACAAGCCCGCCGGGCCGACGCGCATCGCGCTGCGGTACTTCGGGCTGGATCGCCACATCAAGACGGTGGCAGACGCCGACACCCTGCCCCAGCGCAAGCCCGACCCGGCGCCCCTGCACCATGTGGCGCAGCAGATGGGCGCGCCCGGGGCGCTATACGTCGGCGACAGCGAAGTGGATGCGCAAACCGCGCAGGCGGCGGGCATGCCCTTTGCACTTTACACCCAAGGCTATCGCAAGGCGCCCGCCCGGGACCTGCCGCACAGATTTTCCTTCGACCACTGGGATGACCTGCCCGCCCTCGCGCAGCGCCATTTCGCCGGCATCACCGCCTGACGCCGCGGTGCCCGCGCGGGGCATCGGCCTGCGGGCGGGCGCAATCGCGGTTGACCCCGCCGATCGCCGGTTGCCATAACCGGACGGGCGACGACCGCCCGGAAAGAACCCGCCATGCGCCAGACGATCCTTGCCACCGCCTTTGCCGCGCTTGCCGCCTGGCCCGCCATGGCCGCCGACCCCGACCCTTCGGACTGGCCGGCCGTCACCGCCGAGGCGCGCGGGCAGACCGTCTACTGGAACGCCTGGGGCGGGTCCGAGGCGGTCAACGGCTTCATCGACTGGATCGCCGCGCAGGCCCGCGCGCAGGGCGTCACCGTGGAACACGTCAAGCTGTCCGATACCGCCGAGGCGGTCAGCCGCGTGCTTGCCGAAAAGACCGCCGGGCGCGACCAGGGCGGCGGCATCGACCTGCTGTGGATCAACGGCGAGAATTTCGCCGCGATGAAGAACCAGGGCCTGCTGTTCGGCCCCTTTGCCGAAGCGCTGCCCAACCACGCGCTGACCGATCCGGCCAACCCCGTGCTGAGCCGCGATTTCACCGTGCCGACAGACGGCATGGAAAGCCCCTGGGGGCTTGCGCAGCTGGTGTTCTTTCACGACAGCGCCCGGCTTGCCGAACCGCCCCGCACCATGGCGGCGCTGCTGGACTGGGCCAGGGAAAACCCGGGCCGGTTCACCTTTCCGCAGCCGCCGGATTTCCTGGGCGTGACGTTTTTCAAGCAGGCGCTGATCGAACTGGCCGGCGACGGGGCGGCGCTTGGCACGCCGGTGGACCAGGCCGATTACGATGCCGTCACCGCGCCGCTTTGGGCCTATATGGATGCGCTGACGCCGCTGCTGTGGCGGCAGGGGCGCGCCTATCCGCAAAACGGCGCGCGGCTGGTGCAACTGATGGCCGATGCCGAGATCGACATCGGCTTCGATTTCAACCCCAACGCCGCCGCCAATGCCATTGCCGCCGGCCAGCTGCCCCCCAGCGTGCGCAGCCACATCCACGAAGGCGGCACGCTTGCCAATGCCAGCTTCGTCGCCATCCCGTTCAACGCCAGCGCCAAGGCCGGGGCGATGGTGGTCGCCGACATCCTGCTGGGCCCGGCGGCGCAGGCGCGCATGTCCGACCCGGCGGTCTGGGGGCTGGGCACGGTGCTGGATCTGGACCGGCTTGACCCTGCCGAGCGCGAGCAGTTCAAGGCCGCCTCTTACGGGCCGGCGACGCTGCCGCCCGAGGCGCTTGGCACCCCGCTGCCCGAACCGCACCCTTCGTGGACCGAGGCGCTGGAACAGGACTGGACGGCGCGCTACGGCACCGCCCCGTGACCGCGCAGTAACCCCATGAGCCTGCTGCGCCTTGCCCCGCTGCTGACGCTGGGCGTGATGATCGGCCCCGTCGCGGCAGGGCTGGCCGGCACGCTGCTGCCCGCCATCGGCTTGCTGCCCGCGCTTGGCCGGGTCGATCCGGGGCTTGGCCCCTTCCGCGATCTTCTGGCCTGGCCCGGGCTGGCCCGCTCGGCGGGGCTTAGCCTGTGGACGGGGGGCGCGGCCACGGCGATCGCGCTGGCGGTCACCATGCTGATCTGCGCGGGCTGGCACGGGACCCGCGCCTTTGCCTGGCTGGAACGGGCGCTGTCGCCGCTGCTGTCGCTGCCCCACGCGGCGGCGGCCTTCGGGCTGGCCTTCCTGATCGCGCCCTCGGGGTGGATCGCGCGGCTGATCGCGCCGCTGGCCGGCTGGGACAGGCCCCCCGACGCGTTGATCCTGCAGGACCCGGCGGGGCTGTCGCTGATCGCCGGGCTGGTGGTCAAGGAGGTGCCGTTCCTGCTGCTGATGTCGCTGGCCGCGCTGCCCGCCCTGCGCCCCGCGCACAGCCTTGCCACCGCGCGGGCGCTTGGCTACGGGCGCATGTCGGGCTGGGCGAAAACCGTGCTGCCAAGGCTTTACCCGCAGATCCGCCTGCCGGTCTACGCGGTGCTGGCCTATTCCATGAGCGTGGTAGACGTGGCGATGATCCTGGGGCCGGGCACGCCGCCGCCGCTGGCCGTGCAGGTGCTGCGCTGGATGAACGATCCCGACCTTGCGCTGCGCCTGCGCGCCTGCGCCGGGGCGGTGCTGCAACTGGCGCTGACGCTGGGCGCGCTGGGGCTGTGGCGCGCGGCGGAGCTGGCGGTGCGGCGGCTGTCCCGGGGCTGGCTGGTGAACGGCGCGCGCGGCATTGGCGATGGCGCGGCGCGCGCGGCGGCGCTGGC